>JALZOE010000025.1 GCA_030857325.1 Acidobacteriota bacterium | reverse complement strand
CGGCGAAGAAGGCAATCAGCTAATTTTCAAAGTATTAAAGCGCGGCGAAAAGCTCGACGCCAACGATAAGGATTTAGCCGATTTAGCTCTGCGCTACGATTTGACCGTGCCGCTCGCCCGCGTCGTCGCTCAGCACAAAAACGACTTGCCGCGCTTTTTCAAACGCTACCAAATCCAACCCGTCTGGCGCGCCGACCGTCCGGCGCGCGGGCGTTTCCGCGAATTTTATCAATGCGACGTTGACGCCATCGGTTCGAGTTCGATGATTGTCGAAGCGGAATTGTGTTTAGCCGCGAACGAAATTTTGCAAAGGGTAGGATTCGATGATTTTACGATTCGCGTCAATCATCGGGCGCTTTTATACACGATGCTCAATGCAGTTGAAATTGTCGAATCAAAGCAAACCGACGCGCTCGTTGCGCTCGACAAACTCGATAAAATCGGCGCGGCGGGCGTTTTGAAAGAATTTGAAAATCGCGGCATAAACAAACATACAGCAATTAAATTACTCAATTTGTTCGATAATCTAAAGGAATCGGACAATTTGCGGATTCTTTCGAGCCTTTCGGAATTTGTCGGCAACAATGAAACAGGCAGGCAGGCGATAAATCAAATTTCCTCGATTATTAAACTGACCAATTTGGGGAGCATCAAAGTTGACGCGTCGCTCGCGCGCGGTTTGTCGTATTACACAGGCGCGATTTTTGAGGTCAACGTCCCCGATTTGGCGGGAAGCATTGCCAGCGGCGGACGTTACGACGATTTAATCGGAATGTTCGGCAAGGAACAGATTCCGGCGTGCGGCTTTTCGCTCGGACTCGAACGGATTTTATTTGTGATGAACGAGCGCGGAATGTTTCCGCCGGAATTGGACGCGAACGCGGCTGACGTTCTCGTTACCGTTTGGAACGAAGAATCAACCGGCGAATCTCTGACGCTGGCAAATGAATTGAGAGAAAAAGGCTTGCGCGTTCTCGTTTATCCCGAAGCGAATAAGATAGATAAACAATTAAAATACGCGTCGCAGTTAAATATCGGATTTGTCTGCATTATCGGAGACGCGGAAATTGCCGAAAATAAAGTTACGCTGAAAAATATGCGGACGCGTGAGCAGGAAACGATTGAACGGAAACTGATTTTCGGTAAAATAAAACAATGAAAATAACCGTTCGGTATTTTTCGCTCTTGTTGATTGTCGCGTTTGCCAATTTCGCGCACGCGCAAAAGGCTTTCAAAAATAAAGATTTGCCGAATTTCGCTCAGGTCAACGCTAATCTTTATCGTGGCGGGCAGCCGACCGAAGCGGGCGTCAAAGAGCTGGCGAAAATGGGCGTTAAAACCATCGTCGATTTGCGCGGCGAGGAAGACATAGCGCGCGCCGAAGAAATTTGGGCGCAAAAAGCGGGCGTGCGATTCGTCAATGTTTCGCTGAGCAATTGGTTCGAGCCGAAGACGGCGGACATCGAGCAAATCCTAAAGGAAATCGACGCGCCGGAAAACCAGCCAGTTTTCGTTCATTGCCGGCGCGGCGCCGACAGAACCGGAACCGTTCTCGCCGTTCATCGCATCAGGCACGACGATTGGACAGCGAAACAGGCGATTGCCGAAGCGAAACGATACGATTTCGGCTGGTGGCAGTTTTGGATGAAGGATTACATCAACGACTATTACCGCGATTTTGTAAAACAAAAACAATGAGCGAACCGATTCTGCAAAACGTTCTGGACGAATCAATCTCCGCTTCTCGCAGTTAGAGACTGTTTGAAAAGCAGGAAATAGGACGCAGACGAACGCGGATTTGACGGATTAAAATGGATTTTTGAAAAAAAAATCGCAGTAAAAAATCATATCAGCCTAAATCCGCTTTATCGGTGTTCGTCTGCGTCCTATTCTTCGACTTTTCAAACAGTCTCTTAGAGCGTGTTTAGAAATTAAGCGCGAGTAGTAAAAAACCGATTTTTACCACAGATAAACACCGATGAAATCTAATATTCGCCGATTTTATCCGTGTTAATCAACAAAAATCCGTGTTCATCTGTGGTAAGTTTTCCTGCTTCGTCCATTTTTTAAAATTTAAACACGCTCTTAGTAAAATTTCAGGCAATTAATTTACTCAAAAGATATTGCCCGTTTAGATAGACACGAAACATCGCTATTTGGTCTAACTTTTTTCGAGAAAATTATTTTTTTCCGAAAAATGTCGTCGATAAAAATAAGTCGGTATTCGCGCCGGAAAATTTATCATCTAAAGCGCGAAACGAAACAATAAAGTGTTTTTGTCCGTAATTCGTATTTCTTAAACTTCTTTTGCTATACTTCAATTAAATCGAAGTTTTACCAGCCGAAATCCTGTTTTTTATGGAGAGAGCGTTAATGTCGGAATCAAAATTTAAAAAGAAATTGTCGTCAAAAATTCAATTGTGGAGCGCGAATCTGTTTTTTGCGTCGCTGATTTTCGGCGGAGTCGCCGGTTTTTCGTCGGCTCAAACCGGCAGCGTCGAGCAAATCAGAGATTTAGCCGCGACGCCGGAAAAACTTTCCGCGTCGTTTTCTGGCGTCGCCAAACGGGTCGAAGCCGCGGTTGTCAATATCGATACGAAAGGGAAAGTTCCCGAAGTGGCGCTCAAGGGCGAAAATCCTTCCGGGCGTTCGGACGATATTCTGGATTTACTGCGTCGTCAGATGCCGAGTCGTCCGTCTTCGGCGGTCGGCAGCGGTTTTATCGTCGATAAATCCGGTTACATTCTGACCAATTATCACGTCGTCGACGACGCTTCGCGCATTTCCGTGAAACTTCCGTCGGGCGAGGAATTTGTCGCAAAAGTCGTCGGGTATGACGAGGAAACGGACGTTGCGGTTTTGAAAATCAACGCGGGCAGGGAATTGCCGTTTATTAAATTCGGCAATTCGGACACCGCCGAAGTCGGCGATTGGGTTCTGGCAATCGGTTCGCCGTTCGGTCTGGCGCAGACGGTAACTGCCGGAATCGTTTCGCAAACCAGACGCGAAACGCCGTATGCGTCGGTGTTTCAAAAGTTTATTCAAACCGACGCTTCAATCAATCGCGGAAATTCGGGCGGTCCGCTGGTTAATATGAACGCCGAAGTCATCGGCATAAATTCGCAGATTGCGACGACAACCGGCGATTCCAACGGCATTGGGTTTGCCTTGCCGTCGAACGAGGCGGCAAACGTCTATCGTCAGATTTTGCAGGGCGGACGAGTGCGGCGCGGTTTTCTGGGCGTTCTTCTCGATTCGGTCAAGCCGGAATTTGCTAAAGTTTATAATCTTCCCGAAGCGAAGGGAGCGATTATTACCGAGATGCGCGATAAACTCAGCCCCGCCGGACGCGCCGGCTTACAGACCGGCGATATTATCACGCAGTTTAACGAGGAAACGGTGCAGAACGCGGCGGATTTGATTCAAAAAGTTTCCTCCGCCGCGCCGGACAAAGAAGTCAACGTAACTTTTTTCCGCGAAACGGGAACAAATGTCGAACGAAAAACGACGGTTATCAGGCTGGGCGAGCGCCCGTCGAACAACACAGTCGCGAGCGACGCCGCGCCGAAAAAACTTCCGCTCAACCCGCAAAAAAAACCGGTCGAGCCGCTCGGTCTGACTTTAACCGAATTGACGCCGCAACTGTCGGCGCTTTACAGTTTGCAGGGCGAAAAGGGCGTTATAGTTAAAAAAATAAATCCGGCGAGTTTTATCGCCGACGTAAAAACTCCGAACGGCGCCGAAGCGCTCAGCGAAGGCGATTTGATTCAGCGCGTCAACCGCATTCCGGTTGCGGATTTGAAAACCTTTAACGAAACGGCAGGCAGGCTGAAAACCGGCGACGCCGTTGTTCTTCACGTTTTGAATCCTTTGAAGCGCGGCGCGCAAATGCGTATCGTGCAGTTTACGGTTCAGTAACAGTTGTTTCAAGTTTCAAGTTTCAAGTCAATAATCGTTTTGACTAACCAGAAATCAGAAACCGGAAACCGGAAACTTTTTAATTTATGGCAAAAGCAGAGAAAAAATCGAAAACCGGCGTCGAAACTTATCACAATTACATCGGCGGCGAATGGGTCGAATCGGCATCGGGCGAGTATTTTGAAAATATAAATCCGGCGGACACAAGCGATATTGTCGGGCGTTTTCCGAAATCGAACGAAGCAGACGTAAACGCGGCGGTCGAAGCGGCAAAAGACGCGGCGACGCGTTGGCGACGAACGCCCGCGCCCAAAAGAGGCGAAATTCTTTTCCGTCTGGCGCGGATTTTGGAACGCGACAAGGAACGGTTTTCACGCGAGATGACGCGTGAGATGGGCAAGGTTTTAAAGGAAACCGGCGGCGACGTGCAGGAAGCGATTGACTGCACGTATTTTACGGCGGGCGAAGGGCGTAGACTGCACGGTTTCACGACTCCGGCGGAAATGCCGAACAAAGCCGCGATGTGCGTCCGCCAGCCGGTCGGCATCTGCGGACTTATCACGCCGTTTAATTTCCCGATGGCTATTCCGTCGTGGAAATTGATTCCGGCGCTGATTTGCGGAAATACAGTCGTTATGAAATCCGGCGAAGACGTGCCGCTTTCAACGATAAATTTAATAAAATCCTGTGAAGAAGCCGGAATTCCGAAAGGCGTCATTAATCTCGTCAACGGACACGGCGCGAATGTCGGCGCGCCGCTCGTCAATCACAAAGACGTTCGATTAATTTCCTTCACCGGCTCAACCGACACGGGCAGAGTCATCGCCGAACAATGCGCCAATCTTAATAAAATAGTTTCGCTGGAAATGGGCGGCAAAAACGCCATTATCGTAATGGACGACGCCGACATCGACAACGCCGTCGAAGGTTCGCTCTGGGGCGCGTTCGGAACTTCGGGACAGAGATGCACGGCTTCTTCCCGCCTGGTCGTTCACAAAAAAGTTTATAAACAGTTTGTCGAAAAACTTGTCGAGCGCGTTAAAAAATTAAAAGTCGGCAACGGTTTGGATGAAAGCACGGAAGTCGGACCCGTTATCAATCAAGCCGCGATGGACAAGATTTTAAGCTACATCGAAATCGGGCAAAAAGAAGATAAAGCGACGCTCGCCTGCGGCGGAAATCGTTTGACGAAAGGCGATTACGCCAAAGGCTATTTCGTCGAACCGACGGTTTTCACCGACGTTGCGCCGAAAATGCGCGTCGGGCAGGAAGAAATTTTCGGACCTGTAACGAGCGTTATTCCGTTCGAGACTCTGGACGAAGCCATCGAAATCGTCAACGACGTAAAATACGGCTTGTCGTCGGCGATTTACACGCAGGATGTCAATCAGGCGTTCTACGCGATGCAGGAATTATACACCGGAATCTGCTACGTCAATTCGGCGACAATCGGCGCGGAAGTTCACCTGCCGTTCGGCGGCACGAAAGGCACGGGAAACGGACACCGCGAAGCCGGAACGCAGGTTTTGGACATTTTCACCGAATGGAAATCGCTATATGTAGATTATTCGGGGAAACTGCAAAGAGCGCAGATTGACACGGTTGAAATTTAACAAAATGAAAACTGAAGTAACCGAACAAGGCTTAATAATTCCGAAACATTTTTTGAAGGGAATCAAAGAAGTGGAAATTCGTAAGGAAAACAGCGTTATCGTTATAATTCCGCTGTCGGCGGAAGACCCGATTTTGTCGCTTGGTGAAGAACCGGTAACTGATGAAATAACAGATGCTTCCGTTAATCACGACCGATATATTTACGGGAAATGAAAATTGTTTTCATAGACACGAGTTATTTGCTGGCATTGGAACTAAAAAGCGACCAATTTCACGAAGATGCACGGAAACATTGGCAAAATTTGATAAAATCAAATTTCTCTCTTGTTACTACATCATACATTTTCGATGAAACAGTAACTTTTCTGAACAGCCGTGGGCATCGCGCAAAAGCCGTTCAACTTGGTGAAAAACTTTTGGTGAGTTTGTCGGTTGAAATGATTCACGTTAACGAAAATTTATTTTACGAAGGCTGGAATTTTTTCCGGCAGCAAAAGGACAAAAGGTATTCTCTGACCGATTGCATTTCGTTTATTGTAATGAAAGAAAAAAATCTGGAAACAGTTTTAACTTTCGATAAACATTTTATTCAGGCAGGATTCAAAACACAGTCATAAAAAATTAAATATTTGGAGCAACTAATGAAAATCGGATTACCGAAAGAAATAAAAGATAACGAATATCGCGTTGGTTTAACCCCGGCGGGCGTGCAGGCATTAAGCGACGCCGGACACGACGTTTACGTCGAAAAGTCGGCGGGCGAAGGTTCGGGTTTTGCCAACGAGCTTTACGAAAAAGCGGGCGCTCAGATTCTGGATACGGCGGACGAAATCTGGCAGACGGGCGATATGATTGTCAAAGTCAAAGAGCCGGTCGCGCCCGAATATCCGCGGATGCGCGAAAATCAACTGCTTTTCACATATCTGCATCTCGCGCCGGAATTTGAATTGACAAAACAGCTTTTGGAAAGAAAAGTTACCGGCGTCGCTTATGAAACAATCACCGACAAGCGCGGTCGTCTGCCGCTTCTGACGCCGATGTCGGAAGTCGCTGGACGTATGGCTGTGCAGGTCGGCGCGACTTATTTAGAGAAAATGAACGGCGGGCGCGGCATTCTGCTCGGCGGCGTTCCGGGCGTTCCGGCGGCGAACGTCGTTATCCTCGGCGGCGGCGTCGTCGGCACTGAAGCGGCGAAAATGGCGGTCGGTTTGGGCGCGCACGTTACGATTATCGACAAAAATCTCGACCGTCTGCGTGAGCTTGACGACATCTTTTTGTCGAAAGTTCAAACGCTGGCGTCGTCGCGTTACGCGATTGAAGAAGCGATTTCGCACGCCGACCTTGTTATCGGCGGCGTTCTGATTCCGGGCGCGGCTGCGCCGAAACTCGTTACGCGCGAGATGCTCAAAGTCATTCCGACCGGCGCGGTTTTAGTTGACGTGGCGGTTGACCAGGGCGGCTGTTTTGAAACGACGCACGCGACTACGCACTCGAATCCGACGTATTACGAAGAAAACGTGCTGCACTACTGCGTGGCGAATATGCCGGGCGCGGTTCCCAGAACTTCGACGTTTGCGCTGACCAACGCGACTCTGCCGTATGCGCTTGATTTGGCGAACAAAGGTTTTGAACGAGCAATCGGCGAAGACGCCGGTTTGAAAGAAGGCGTCAACACTTACGCCGGAAAATTGACTTATGAAGCAGTTGCCATCGACCAAAATCTCGAATACACGCCGCTCGACAGCTTAATTGACGGCAACGCCGCAAAAGCAACAAGCTAACTGTAAATGGTAAGTGGTAAATGCTGAATGAAAAGCAAAATTTACCACTTACCGCTTTCCATTAAAGTAATGTCTGCCGGAATAAAAATTGTAACCGTAGTTTATATTTTTATCTTCGGCGGGCATTATTGTTTTAGCCGATTTGCGCGGCACGAATACCTGTTTGATTTTGTCGGCAAATTCCCGCACGCGGATAAAATCGGGCATTTTATTTTAATGGGAACGCTTCGTCTTCCGGTCAATTTGGCTTTAAACGCGAAGACGATTGTAAATCTGGAAAATCAATTGTTTAATCGGCAGTTGGATTGTTTTGGTAATCGTTACGCTCGAAGAGTTTTCGCAAATATTCGTTGGCGGAAGAAGTTTCGATTTTGTCGATTTAGCGGCTGATTATTCGGAAATTTTTATCTTCGGCGAAATTGTGCGGTCTATTTACCAAAAAGCCGCTGTTGAAGTTTAACTGAAAATTTGAGCCAGAGTTTTGGTCAGATTTTCTTTCAAACTTCCGTCTTTCGTCAAATAAGCGTTGGCGAGACGATTGTCCGCCGCGCTGTCCGCATCCTGTTCGAGTCCGCTTAAAATTATAAAAGGAGTATTTTTTTTGCTCGGATTTTGACGAATCATCCGACACAAATCGAATCCGGTCATATTCGGCATTACGGCGTCGGCGACGATTGCGTCAAATTCGCTCGTCAAGGCGATTTGCATTGCCTTCAAGCCGTCTTCGACCGCCGTTACTTCGTAATTTTCCTTTCGTAGAATGATTTCGACAAACCGCCGCATCGCGTCGTCATCTTCAGCAAATAAAATCTTTTTTTTTGCTTCGGTCATTTCCATTGTTGTTGTAAGGATTCGACTTATATTCTCAAATACTATTCGGTTATATTCGGATAAAGAAAATCTTTAGATTCAGGGCGAATAAAGTTTTCCTGAAAACGGGGAGGTTTACGTAGCTTAGAAAGTTGCGGTTTGTTTGTCAATAAAATTGTGTCGTTTCAATCGAAATAAATATTATTTAAATTGAATGTTTCCGCCGTTGCAGGCGAATTTGTTTATGTATTCAATTGTTTTTAAGGCAAAACCTGTTTCAAATATTTGCCGGTGTGCGATTCTTTAATTTTCATAATTTCTTCGGGCGTTCCCGCAGCGACGATTTCACCGCCGCCCGTTCCGCCTTCCGGTCCTAAATCAATTACATAATCGGCGGTTTTTATCACGTCGAGATTGTGTTCGATAACCAGCAGACTTCCGCCGTTTTCAATCAAAGCGCGAAAGGCGGCGAGCAGTTTGTTGATGTCGTCGAAATGCAGTCCGGTCGTCGGCTCGTCAAAGATAAAAAGCGTTTTCGATTTTGTTTTCTGCGCCAGATGCGCCGCGAGTTTGACGCGCTGCGCTTCGCCGCCGGATAAAGTCGTCGCCGATTGTCCGAGCCGCAAATATTCAAGCCCGACTTGTTCGAGAACTTTAAGTTTATTGATGAGTTTTCCGACTTCTTTGAAAAACAAAATCGCTTCGCGCACGGTCATCTGCAAAACTTCGTGGATGTTTTTGCCTTTGTATTTCACGTCGAGAATTTCGTCTCGAAAGCGCGTTCCGCGACAGTCTTCGCAGGTTAATTCGACATCAGCGAGAAACTGCATTTCGACCGTTACCGTTCCGCTGCCCTGACACGTTTCGCAGCGTCCGCCGGGAACGTTAAACGAGAAATGCGACGCCGTAAAACCTTTCGCCTTCGCGCCGTTGGTTGCGGCGAAAACTTCGCGCATCGCGTCGTAGGCTTTGATATACGTTACCGGATTCGAGCGCGGCGTTCTGCCAATCGGCGATTGGTCAACTAAAATTACATCGTCAATCAAATCCGCGCCTTTTATTTCCTTGAAAAGTCCGATGTGTCCCTGCCATTCCCCGCGTTTTTTCTTGACTCCGGCATAAATAATTTCGTGAATCAGCGTCGATTTGCCAGAACCGGAAACGCCCGTTACGCAGACGAGCAAATCGAGCGGAATATCGACCGAAACATTCTTCAAATTGTTTTCGCGCGCGCCGACGATTTCGAGTTTGCGTTTTTCGTTTGGCTGTCTGCGTTTGCCCGGAACTTTGATTTCCGCGTCGCCGCGCAAATATTTAGCGGTCAAAGATACGCCGTCCTGAACAAGACCTAAAAAATCGCCTTCATAAACAAGATTTCCGCCGAGTTCGCCGGCGTGAATGCCGATGTCAATCATATGGTCGGCGGAGCGCATCATTTCTTCGTCGTGTTCGACAACCAGAACCGTGTTTCCGATGTCGCGCAGATTTTCCAGGATTCGGACAAGCCGCGTGTTATCTCGCGGATGCAAGCCGATTGAAGGCTCGTCAAGAACGTAAAGCGCGCCGACGAGCGACGAACCCAAGTTTGTCGCCAGTTGAATCCGCTGCGCTTCGCCGCCTGATAAAGTCGATGCCAGACGGTCGAGCGACAAATAATCGAGTCCGACTTCGACCAAAAATTTAAGTCGCCGCCCGATTTCGAGCAAAAGTTTTTCTGCGATATTTGCGCGTTCTTCTGAGAGTTCCAATTTATCAAAGAATTTATCGGCGTCTTTTATCGAAAGCGCGACAATTTCCGGCAAATTATTACCGGCGATTTTCACATCACGGGCTTCCTGCCGCAATCGAGCGCCGTTGCATTCGGGGCAAAGCGCGTAACCGCGATATTTTGCAAGAAATACGCGAACGTGGAGCTTATATTTTTTCGTCTCCATCCATTTGAAAAATCCGCGCACGCCGCGCCATCCGGGAGCGCCTTCAAAAATCGCTTTTCGCTGAAATTCGGTCAAATCGGCAAACGGTGTGTCGAGTGGAATATCTGAATTTCGCGCAAATCGAAGCAGCTCTTTATTTGCCCAATCGTGCGCCGGGCGCGTGAACGGCTCGACCGCGCCTTCTTTTAATGAAAGCAGTGGATTCGGCACGACCAGATTAAAATCGACGCCAGTCGTGTTGCCGAAGCCCTGACAAAGCGGACACGCTCCCGTCGGCGAATTAAAACTGAACAGGCGCGGTTCGGGCGCTTCGTAAACCGTGCCGTCGTATTTGCAGACGAATTTTTCGGAGAAATTTAAAGTTTGCGGTTTTTCTTCGGCGGTTAAAATTACAGCCGAGCCGTTTTCACGAAAACAGGTTTCGAGCGATTCGACTAATCTTTGTTTAATGTCGGCGTCGGCTTTCAGGCGGTCGATTAAAACATAAGTATTTTCAAAATCCTTAAATTTATAATCTTCCGGTCGCTGCAAATCAATCGTTTCGCCGTTTCGCAACAGGCGCGAAAAACCGTGTCCGAGAAGACTCATTAAATGCGCAGTCGGTTTTTGATTTTTAGTTTTCGGCGCGTTTTCATCTTCGGCTGGGAACACGACGTAAAAGCGAGTTCCTTTTTCCAGTTTTTCCAAAGTATCGGTCGCCGCCGATTCGGGCGAATCTTTTTTTACTTCGCGCCCGCAGACGTGGCAGAAGGTTTGACCGATGCGAGCGTAAAGAAGGCGCAGATAATCGTAAATCTCGGTTTGCGTGGCGACGGTCGAGCGCGGATTGCGCGTCGAATTTTTTTGGCGAACGGCGATTGCCGGCGCGATGCCGATGATTTCGTCAACGTCCGGCTTGTCCATTCGCTCCAAGAATTGTCGGGCGTAAGCCGACAGCGATTCCACATAGCGGCGCTGACCTTCGGCGTAAAGCGTGTCGAATGCCAGACTCGATTTTCCCGAACCGGAAACGCCCGTTACAACCGTTAATTTATTTATCGGCAGGGAAAACGAAATATTCTTTAAATTGTGAACGCGCGCGCCGCGCACTTCGATTGCTTCTTCGGCTTTTTTTACTGCTTGCATAGATGAAATATTCTGTCATTCGGGCAATAGAGTATTTTATCAAATCAGTCGGCGGACATAAAGCGGGAATTTATCATCGGAAGAATCAAGATTACAACCGGGAGCGCAACTGGGAGCGCGGACATCTTGTCCGCAAAGATTGCGCGAGCAATCTAAAAACGAAAATAAAACTCAACGTTGGTTTTTATCCGAACTTTTGCGAACGCCAAAGCACGTTCATTGCGCACAGGATGTCCGCGCTCCGGCAAAGACTGCTCATTCAAATTTGAGAAAGTCCTGTGATAATATCCGTAAAGGAGCTTTTATGAAGTTATTTCTTATAATCGGACTTTTAACCGTTTTTTCGGGCGCGTTCGCGTGGTTTCAAAACACTCGGAGTGTTGCCGATGTTCCGCAAATCCAACAAAACGAACGGGTTGCAAATTTTCTCGCGGCTGATAAACAAACGGTTCTTGTCGAGCTTTTTACTTCGCAGGGCTGCTCGACTTGTCCGCCAGCCGATAAAGTTTTGTCGCTTTTGAATAAAAACCAACCGATTGCCGAAGCCGATATTATCACGCTTTCGCTGCACGTCGATTACTGGGATTCGCCCGGCTGGAAGGACGAATTTTCTTCCGTGATGTTCAGCAAACGGCAGGACATTTATTCGACGCGATTTCGCGGCGAAAATTACACGCCGCAAATGGTCGTTGACGGGCAGACGGCGTTTATCGGCAGCCATCTGGACAAAGCTCAAAAAGCAATTTCGGAAGCGACAAAGACGCCGAAAGCTAAAATCGAACTCATCCAAAATCAAGACAAATTAAAGATAAAAATAACCGACGCGCCCGCGCACGAAAACGCGACGATTTTTCTGGCGATTGCCGAAGACGATTTAGCTTCGGGCGTCAGAGGCGGCGAAAATTCCGGGCGCAAACTCGCTCATACTTCAGTCGTGCGCGAACTAAAATCTCTCGGACTTTTAACCGCCGAACAAACAAATCTCGAAATGGAAACCGCGATTCAGCTTCAGCCGAATTGGAAAAAGGAAAATTTAAGTCTCGTCGTGTTTTTGCAGGAAAATCAAAAGCGAAAAATCTTCGGCGCGGTGAAAATAAAAGCCGAATAATGCTCACCAGCGCCCGTCGTATTTTATAAAAGTTTCGCGCCAGTCATCCGCGCAGCCGTCGGGCAAAATTGAAAATTTACCGTCGAAAATTATTTCCGTTTCCGGCGGGCGACGCAGACGATAAGTTCCGCCGCTTGCCGAGCAAACAATCAAAGTTATTTTTTCCGCGTCCGTTTTCGAGACAACCGCGCCGCGCCAGTCTTTTTTGCATTTGACGATAAGCCGCGCGCCGACGGGCAGTTGGCGCAAGGTTGTTTGAGTTTCGGTAATTTCCACAAATCTTTAAAGCGTTCGTAACCGTCGAGAAACTATTTGCTGAGAATTTTAATCGCGATTAAATTCACAAAAAACGCTCACCGACATCGAAAGTGCGGCGAGCGTAAAAAATAACTTCAAAATCACAAATTTTTCAATCAATCGGCGCTTTGCCCGAATCGCTAATCGTTAAAAGGCAAATCCTGCTGGTTCGATTTTTTGCTGAAGGCGTAGAAGCGCAAGCCGACCGAAATCATCACAACCGAAATTCCAATCCAGATTAAAACCCAGACGATTGCGGGCAATCCGGTTGCCGCCGCCATATTCGCCGCGTCTGTGTGCATATCCGAGCCGACGAGCGGCGCGTTGATAAAGAACAAAGTTTTCAAATCCAGAAGCGCGTTCAAAAGACATTGAACGGCGAGAAAGCTGAGCGCGAAACTCGCAAATTTAGCGGACGCGTATTTCGCAATCGCCAGTAATCCCAAAGTTAAAATCGCGCCGGAAACGACTGTAAACGCAACGCTTCCGATGCTGACCTGCGCGGAAAATATATTCCACACCGGAGCGAGCAAACCGAATAAAACCGTCATCAAACCGACGAATCCGGCTGACGCCGCCAGAACGATGCGCGCCGAATAAGCGCGGCGAATCAAAACTAAAAGGAGCGTGCCGAAAGCGGTCGTTCCCAGATAACCGG
>JALZOE010000246.1 GCA_030857325.1 Acidobacteriota bacterium | reverse complement strand
GCCGAAAAGCACAAGGGCAACCAGCAGTAAAATCAATGTGATAGCAATTGGTGACATTGAGAAAAGGATACAGAAATTTTCGGGGTTTGAAAAGATAACTTTTATCTAAAAATTTACTCGTCGGAACGAAAATTTTTGCCGGTGGATTTAACAAATCGGAAAAGTTTTTCACAAAAAAAAGCAGTCGCGAAAACTGCTCTTTTTTATTTTCGATTGTTTTTTATTTCGGTTAAAAACGAAAAGGATTTTGCCTACGAAATACACGAAACATATGAAAAGAAATTAAAAAATTTTGCTTTATCTCTTTTTCGCGTAGTTCGTGTATTTCGTAGGCGAAAACTACTTTTCAAACAGTCGATTTAGAAAAAGCGAATCGTGTAGTTAAAGCGCACGCCGCGCCCGATTTCCGGCGCGAGGTCTTTGATAAACGACAAGTGATTTCGATATTCCTTATTGAAAAGATTAAAAGCGCTGACGCCGAAAACGTGCGCGAAATGGTCTGTTCCGACGATGTATGAAGCGCCGAGGTTGAAAACTCCGTAGCCGGCGGTTCGTGTTTCGAGCGGGTAAAGCCGGTTTTGCGCGCCCGCGAAAACGGCTTCCGGTCTGACGCTTAAATTTTTGTATCTGAAATCCGCGCCGATTCTGGCGCGGCTCGGCGGAATGCGCGGCAGATTCAAATCTTCGCTCGTTAATTTTGCGCGGACGACATCGGCGTTAAAGAAAAAATTGACGTATTTGTTGATGTCGGCGTCGAAATTGACTTCCGCGCCGACGTAGCGGCTGTCGCCCTGCGAATAAAATGAAAGCGGCAAACTGTCTTCGCGGTCAACTTCGCCGTCGTCGTCAAGGTCTGCGAACGCGAAATAAATAAAATCTTTCAGCCGGTAATAATAGGCGCTCGCGTCGAAACGGAAGCGCCCGGACGAATGGCGCAAGCCGAAATCGATGCCGTTTGAACGCTCGCGTTTTAAGTTTTGATTGCCGACTTCAAACGAAATCGTGCCGACGTGCGGACCGTTGTTGTAAAGTTCTTCGAGCGCCGGAGCGCGATACGAGTTCGAGTAATTCGCCACAAACGCGCCGCCTTCCCAGAGCCGGACGCGAACGCCCGCCGCGCCCGAAACGCCGGTAAAATCACGGTCGAGAAAATCGGGATTGGCGGCGCGAAAATTATTTTTTTCGACGCGCGCCCCGAACTGAAAGCTGACGCGCCCGAAATCGAGTTCTTCCAGACCGAAGACGGAAAACATATTCTGTTTGACCGCGCCGTCAACGAGTAATTCTTCGCCGGTGTTCAAAAAATCACGGTTAAAGCCTTCAAACCCGAAACGTCCCGTTAATTTGCCGTATTTCTTTTGCTCGAAAACGCCGCGATACGAAAAAGTGTCGTTGTCGAACTGCGTTCCGATGATATTGTCGGCAAGTTCGTTGTGGCGATAATCGGTGTAATCGATTTTGAAATTGCCGCTCGTTACAAACGAATTTATATCGCGAAAACCGGTATTGACGCGGAAATTATGCCGCCGCAATTTCAAATCGATTTCTTCGTCGTTGCTCTCGCCGCCCGATTCGATAAGTCCGGCAAACGGCACGCCGTAACGCGACGTGTAATAATTATAACTTCCGCGAACAAAGGCTTTATCAGTAAAATAACCGACGCCGCCCAAACCGTTTGTCGAACGCGAGCCGGAATTCGGAACTCTGCCGAGCGGCGTAAAATAATCGCTTGCACGCTGGCTGCCGGCATTGCCGAAAAAAAGAAAATTTTTATAACCATATTCGATGTTTCCGCCCGCGCCGAATTGCTTGTTGTTCGTTCCGGCAAGCGCGGTGAACGCGCCGCGAAATCCCGGATGCCGGTCGTCGTCTTCCTGACCGATGGCGTTGACGACGCCGCCGATGGCGCTGCTGCCGTAAAGAAGCGTCGCCGGACCTTTGACGACTTCGAGCCGTTCGACGCTCAACGGGTCAATCGGCTCGCCGTGGTCGCCCGAACCCGAACCGATTGAGCCGACGCGCACACCGTTTTGCAAAACTAAAACTCTGTCGCCGTCAAAACCGCGAATCACCGGACGCGCCGTGCCGGGACCGAACGAGCGTTTGGCAACGCCCGGTTCACGCTCTAAAACTTCGCCGATTGATGTCGAGTTTCGTTGCGCGATTTCGTTTGCGCCGAGCGTCGAGACCGATTGAAACGAATCAAAGGTCGATTGTTCCGCGCCGCTTGCCGTTACCGTAACTTGCTCCTTAACACCGCCAATTTGCAGAGAAAAATCAATTGTCGAATTTGCGCCCGCCGTTACCGCGACTGTTTTGGCAGACGCAGAAAAACCGTCAGTCTGTGCTTGAATCGTGTAGCGTCCGGCAGGAACGTTTTCAAATTTATAGTTTCCCTCGTTGTCTGTTGCCGTTGTTAGTTTTAGTTGAGCGATTTGCACCTGCGCGTCGTGAAGCGGAGTTTGATTTTCCCGGTAGATTACTCGTCCGCTAATCGTGCCGTTCGCTTGAGCGAAAACCGACAGTGATGTCAGCAGAAATAAAAAGGTAATCGTTAAAAATGAGTAAATAAACTTTTGCATATAACTTTATGTTCTTTAGTAGATAAAGACTTAAAGATAAAGATTAACGATTATGACAAACGACTAAAAGTCGAACGGACGGGTTTTCAATAGATGGTTGTTTGCCGCCGGTAAAAGGTATATTACGTCAATAAACGGCGATGGATTTTATTACAATTTCGGCTGGCAAAACATAAAAGGCGGTTTACAAAAAGCGGCGAGGCAATGAAAACACAAACGAAGAACTTATCAAAGTTTTAATAATCGCTCGCGCAAAATCCGCGATTGCAGACGGCTTGAAGAAATTTCCTGTTTGTTTTTGAGCGCGATTAAATAAGTTCCGCCGGGCAACGGGTTAACCCGCGCAATCGCGTCCGTATTAACCAGCGCGCTGCGCGAGAGGCGGACGAATTTGTTTGAATCGAGTTTGATTTCGATGTCCTTGAGGCGAAAATTTATCGTGTATTTTTCGTTTTGCAGAGTTGTGATGTGCAGAAGCTCTCCGTCGGCGACGATTGAAGCGACTTCGCGCACGGGAAGCAGCACGATTTCATCTCTGGCGCGAATCGGTATGCGTTCCAAAAAAGTTTTGGGCGAATTTTTTTCGTAAGTTTCGGCAGCGGCTTGCAAATTTGCCGATTGCGTTTCGCGGAAATCCGTTTGTTCGAGCCTTTCGTGCGCCCGATTTAAGGTTTCCCGCAGACGCGCTTTTTCAATCGGCTTCAGCAGATAATCAATGGCATTTAATTCAAACGCCTGCACCGCAAATTCGTCATAAGCCGTGACAAAAGCGACGAGCGGCAATTGCGATTTCGATAATAATTTGACGACTTCCAAACCGGAAACTTCCGGCATTTGCAAATCGAGCAGTGCTAAATCAGGCTTCACTTGTTTGATAATTTCGACGGCTTCCGCACCGTTTTCCGCTTCACCGATTGTTTCGACATCTTCAAAACCGTCAAGAATATTTTTGAGAAAAGAACGCGCCGGACGCTCATCATCGGCGATAATAACTCGAAGTTTGTTCATAAAATTTTTACCACAGAGGCACAGAGTTCACAGAGTTTTAATAATCAATTTCACTTCTCCGTTTTCTCTGTGCCTCTGTGGTCAATAAATTATTTTCCGAAACGGGAATTCTTATTTCCGCAGTCGCTCCCTTGCCGCTCTCGCTTTCAATTTTCAAAACGGCAGAATCTCCATAATAATTATGCAGTCTTTGCTCTATATTATTCAGCCCGACACCTTTTTGCCTGCGCTGTAAAATTTCGTCTGTATTTTCGCCCGCGCCGCTGTCGAATACGCTCAACTTCAAAAAGATATTTTCCTTTTCACCTTCCAAACCGGCAAAAATTTTTATTGCGCCGCCTGATTTCACTTTTGAAATACCGTGTTTTACGGCGTTTTCGACCAAAGGTTGCAAAACAAAAGACGGCACTGGGAATTTTTCTAAATTCTTTGCGACTTCAATTTCAACTTCCAGACGCTCTTCAAAACGTGCCTGTTCAATCTCCAAATAAGATTTTACCAATTCAATTTCTTCACCCAAAGTAGAAAATTCGCCGCTTGTTTTTAAGACGCGCCGCAAAAGTCTGGTTAGCTTTATCAATGTTTCAGAGGCTTTTTCCGGCGCGGTTTGAATCAAATAGCCGATTGCAGTCAGCGCGTTAAACAGAAAATGCGGGTTGATTTGAGCGCGAAGTGCGCGAAGCTCGGCTTCGGCGGTGAGTTTGGAAAATTCCCGCTCGCGGATTTCCCGGCTGTAACGCTCACCCGTCACGCGCAAAGTGTCGATTCGACGTGCCGTCAGTAACGCGACCGCTCCGAGCATTTCGATTTCGTCCGGAAGCAGACGGCGACCGCCTGAAAAATCCTTTAATTGAATCGTGTAAAAAGGCGATTCAGCCGTCGGAACGAAAATTTCCGCCAGGCGCGAAGTAAAATCCACCGCCGGAAAATTTGTTTTCGATTTGTTTCGGGAAGTTTCGCTCCAATCATATTCGATTGCCGTGAGCGCGAAAGCCAATTTTTGACAAACTGCGGACAAAACATTTTCGGCAGTTTCCTGTTTTTCGACGACATTCGAGATTTCAATCCGCAGCTTTTCATAATCGGCACGGCGCAGAATAATTTTATCGACCAGCCAGGCGGCAAAACGGTGCAGGCTCGGATAAATCAAAGCGGTTGCAATCCAAAACGTCAGCAAAATACTGATTGACTGCACATCATTTTCTCCGTGAGCATCGTGCAGAGACAAAAGTGGCG
>JALZOE010000245.1 GCA_030857325.1 Acidobacteriota bacterium | reverse complement strand
TTCATTTTTTTGTAATACTCCTTAAACTTTAGAAAAGGGAATAATCATTCCTGAAATTTTGACTTTACCTTTTGAAACTAATTTTCCTGAAAATGTTGCTTGTTATTTTATAAACGATGAAAGAAAATTACGATAGATTATCGGCAATCGATTGTCAATCCGGCGGATAATCTATCGTTTATTCTCTTGTTATTTTGCGAAACAACCGGGAAAAGCATTAACAAAAATTTCAAACTTTTGCATTTTTACTTTTCACTTATTTAATTAAAACGTTCTTCCGACCGTAAAGCGGAAGCCGTTTCTTTTTCCGGGCAGAAACAGTCCGGGCGCTTCTTCGGTAAATCCGATTTTAGCGTTCGGATTGTAGTAATAAATCAAGCGAAACGGCACGTTGACAATCGGAACCTGCACGCGCAACTCTAAGCCGATGCTCGAACGAATGTCGCTGAAATTGTCGAACGCGCTTTCGCCGACTTTCAAAAGTCTGTTCTGCTGGGCTTCGCCGCGCAGGAAAACCTGCTGAATGCCCTGCGGCAGACTCGTCGGGCAGCCGAAGCGATTGCCGCGGCAGTAATTAGTTACGAATTCATTCGCCGTCAGCGGACGGTCGTTAAACAACAGCAAACCTCCAAAACTACTTTCAAATACCGGATTGTTGCGTAAGGCGAGCGCCGTCAGCGTGCCTGCGCCGATAAATCTGTCATCCGCTAAAAATTCGCTGTTGATAGTTTGTGTGCCGGTTTTACGCAGATTAAAAACCGTGCCGACATCGGCAAACGCCGCCAAACTTACGGGACCGAAAACCGGCACGCGATATTCAAAATTGCCCAAAAGCTGCGTATCGCCGCCGATAAACTGATAATTTCTGGAAATTAAAGCGTTGGTGTTGCCGGTCGAACCGTCGATAAGTCCGAGCTGGGCGATTTGAGCGAGCGCGTCGCTGCTCAAACCGGTAATCGGCACTGCGCCGCCGGCGGCGTTGGTTGCGAGCGTCAGATTCCGGCTCGTTACGAGCGTATCGAACGGAGCGACTGGACCGATGGCGCGCGCGTTGTAGCCGCGAATGTCGTTTTCGCTACCGAGAAAATACCGCTCGTAAAGCGGAACGCCGCCGACGAACGATATGGAATTGGCGGTTCTGATTTTTTCGGTCGTGCCGAAACTGCCGATTGTTCCCGCCTGAAGACGGAAGCCGAAAACTTCAGGGTTGCTCGACCGCTTGCGTCTGACCGGAATAAACTGCGTGTATGTAACCGACGGCTGATAAGTTCTGACATCGCCGCCCAAACCAGCTAAACCGATTGAAGCCGAAAGCTGTCTGCCGCTCAAAGTATCGATGCCGTTTGCCGACGGGCGGCGCGAATCGTAAACGAAACTGCCCGTAACGCGGCTGGTAATAATATTCGGCTGTCTGAAAATATTCGGTATCGATAGCGTCGGGTCGTTTAATTGGTTAATTTCCGGGTCTTCGATACTGGTCGCCGATAATTGATAACTCAAACCGACGCGCGAAAGTCTGGAAAACGCTCTTTTCGGCAAAAATTCCGAAAGCGGCGAGGTTACGAACAAAGACGCGCCCAATGTGCTTTGCGTAAAGAGATTGCGCGGGTCGGTCGTTAAACTTCCCTGCGGGTTGGCGAAAGCGTCGAACAGTAGCTGCTGGTTTTGCGAAAGACCGGTTCCTTCGCCGAAAAATTGATATTGACTGGCAAATAATGTAAATCCGACTGAAATAGGTCGGTCGCGGAAATACGGCTCCTGAAAGCTGAACTGAAAATTTCGCTGGCGATTGCCGAAACCGGCTTGAAACGAAACGATTTCGCCGCGTCCCAAAAGGTTGTTGGTCGAATATTCAAGCCCGAAGAATGAACCGCCGATGCCGGAGACGCCGCCGTTTAAGGATATTTGCTGTCTGCCTTTCTCGCGGACTTTGAGGATTAAATCGACTTCGCCCTGTTCTTCGTCGGTGCGGATTTCAACGTCCTTGTCCTTGTCGAGCGGGTCGAAATACTGTGTCTGATTAAGCCGCAAAACCGAAGTTTCAATCGCGTTCTGATTGTAAATATCGCCTTCGTTAAGCAGAACTTCGCGGCGCAGAATTTTATCGCGCGTAAAAGTGTTGCCGGTAAATTCGAGACGGCGCAGGCGAAACTGCTTGCCTTCGTCGATATTGATTGTAACATCGAGAATGCCTTCTTTCGGATTTGCCGGATTGTCCTTAAATTCCGGGTCGAACTCGGCATTGTAAAGAACGAAGCCCTGTGAACCGTAGGCTTTTTTCAAATCTTCGTAAACGCCTTCCTGAAGCCGTTTGCCGTTGGCGATTTCACCTTTTCTCAAACCCAGACCGCCTAAAATCTGCGCTTCGGAAAAAATCGAGTTTCCTTCGACTTTCACTTCGCCGACGCGGTAAACCTTTCCTTCGCTGATAGGAACGATAATTTTCAGCGTATCGTCTTTTGAACTGAGAAGCGGAAGCGGCAAGGTGATAAGCGGAAGAAAACCGGTGCGCTGAACGCCCAGACCGACGACTTGCGGCTCGCCGATTCGCGCCTGAAAATAACCTTTCGAGGACATATACGAGCGCACGTTTTTCTGCAAATCGTATTCGAGCTTTCTCAAATCGAGAATGTCCTGACCCTTAAAGCGCGAGATAAGTCCGGTTTCACGAACGAGCTGCAATTGACCGCGCAGTTCGCCGTCGGAGAAAACTTCATTGCCTTCAAATTCAATATCGATAATGCGCGAGCGATTGCCCTGCTCGACATCGAACGTTACGGCGACCGACGTTGCCGAAACTACTTCTTCTTTGACCGTAACTTTGGCGTTCGGATAACCTTTCGAGGCAAGCTGCTCGCGGATGACGCGAACGCCTCTCTGCGCGTTGACGGGGTTATAAACCGCTTCTTTCGAGATATTTACGCGCCCTTCACGGAAAGCCTTTAAAACTTCCGATTCGGGAACGGCTTCCAAGCCTTTAAACTGTAAATCGCGAATAATCGGCAATTCGGCGACTTCAAAAATGACGTTGACGCCGCCGCGCACGCCTTCTTCGGTAAAAACGCGAGTAGCAACTTTGTCGAAAAAATTAAGCGACAACAATTGCTGTAAATCGCGTTCAACCTGTGCCTGATTATAAACGTCGCCCGGTTTGGTGTTGATATAGTAAAGCAAATCTTCGTCGCGGAGGCGGCGATTGCCTTGAATGTCAACCGTTTCAACCAACTGCTGCCGTCGATTCGTTTCAGTTTTAAGATTATTATTCGCTTTTTCATCCGTTTCGGCGTTCAAAGGCGAAGCCGAAAACACGATGCTCAATAAAACAAGCGCGAAAGCGCGAAAAATGTGCATAAACCGATTTCCTTATAATTGCAAGATTTGGCTTAACCTGGGAAGCCGAAAAAAATTGTCTTGAAAATCCAATCAAAGATAAAAATCTATAAATATATCTCGAACGAAATGTGAGCTTTTCTTAATTGGAATATTACGCGAACTTTGATTCGATGAATCAAATCTTGGTTGCCTTAATGAGCGCGCCTTGCCAACAAACTTCCAAATTATACAGATAAAAACGGAAAACAGAAAACGGAAAACGGAAAACGGAAAATATATTTCGTTATTTTTCATTTTCCGTCGTTTGTTTTTTATTATTTTTTTCAGGCTTGCTCTAAAAGAACGTCTTCCAATGTTTCAAGCCGAATCGGGCGAAACAACAGTTTATCTTCCGCGCAATAGACTTCGATTAGATTTTCTTTGCTTAAATTGCCTTGAATTAACCGTTCGGAAAGCTCGTCTTCGACGTTTTTCTGCAGAGCGCGCTTTAAGGGGCGCGCGCCGTAACTTCTGTCGGTGCAGGTTTTTTCAATCAGCCAGCGTTTCGCATCATCGGTCAAACGAACTTGCAGAGCGTGCTTGACCAAAATTTCGTTGAGCCGCCCGATTTGCAAATCAATAATCTGCATCAAATCTTCATCCGCCAATTCATCGAAAATAATTATTTCGTCAAGCCGGTTAATAAATTCCGGCGCGAAAGTTCGTTTGACTTCGCTTAAAACCTGCTCTTCCATTTTCGAGCGCGAAGCGTCCGCGCCGGTCTGAAAACCCAAACTCGCCCGTTTTTGAATAAATCTCGCGCCGATATTCGAGGTCATTATAAAAATCGCGTTTTTGCAGTCAATCGTATTTCCCTGCGCGTCGGTCAAAACGCCGTCTTCAAAAACCTGAAGTAAAATATTAAATAAATCTGGATGAGCTTTTTCGATTTCGTCGAAAAGCACAATCGAATACGGCGCGCGCCGCAGTTTTTCGGTCAACTGCCCGCCTTCTTCGTGTCCAACATACCCGGGCGGCGAGCCGATAAATTTGGCGACCGTGTGTTTTTCCATAAATTCCGACATATCGAAACGAATGAGGGCGCGTTCCGAACCGAACAGAAATTCCGCCAGACTGCGCGCAACTTCCGTTTTGCCGACGCCGGTCGGACCTAAAAAAAGAAACGAGCCGATTGGTTTGTCGGGATTTTTCAAACCGGCGCGCGAACGACGAATTGCTCTGGCGAGCGCGGAAATTGCCGGTCGCTGCGAGATAATCCGCCGGTGCAGTTCGGTTTCGATTCCCAAAAGTTTTTTCGCTTCTTCCTGTTTTATCGAAGTTACGGGAACGCCCGTCCAGCGCGCGATTACTTCTTCAACGTCGTCTTTTGTAACTTCGACGGCGAAAAACGAATCTTCCAGCGTTTTTAATTCAAACGCCAAAAGCTGGTCTTCGTTTGCCGTTACGCGCTTCCAATTTTCGACCGTTTCCTTCCACGACGGTTCGGAAACGGCTTCATTTTGATAC
>JALZOE010000244.1 GCA_030857325.1 Acidobacteriota bacterium | reverse complement strand
TAGTTGATTCCGAATTTTTAGTGAGAACAATTTATGTGCTTTAAAAATCTACCGATTGAATTCGACGAACAGGGAAAAGCCTTTCTAAAGGGCGGTATCCGCGACCCCTATTCGACCAAAAACGCTATTACTTCGGTCGGCGAAGTTAAGCAAATGCCTTACGACACGGTGCGCGAGTTGCTGGCGCGAAACGGTTATATCAAGGATGTTGATTTTGACCCGGTAACACGCATCGCCGGCGCGCTCGCTTTTCACGGCGTGGCGGATTTGGAAAATCGCAAGTTTATCGAAGCCCGTTCGATGGCGACGCTGTTTCGCGGCTACGAAATTATTATGCAGGGGCGCGACCCGCGCGACGCGATTTTTATCACGAGCCGCGCGTGCGGCGTGTGCGGCGGCGTTCATTCGTCGTGCGCCGCGCTCGGTATCGAAATGGCTTTCGGCATCACGCCACCGCCGCTCGGCATTATCGTGCGGAATCTAATGCTCTCGCTCGAATTTCTTTATGACAATCCGCTGCATCTCTTTCTGCTCGCCGGACCCGATTACTCTGAACTGATAGTCAAAGCCACGACTCCGAGTTTGTGGGATAAAGCCCTGAAAACTCCAGCGCCGAACGCCGAACATCACGGTTATGCGATGATGAGCGATTTGATGCGGGATATGAACCCGCTTTCCGGCACTCTTTATCTTGAAGCTCTGCATATGACGCGCGTGGCGCGTGAAGCGTATGTCGTTATCGGCGGCAAATACCCGCATCCCGAAACGCTCGTTCCGGGCGGCGTCAGCACGACCGTCACCCTGCAAACTTTCAACGAAATTTACTCGCGCCTTCATCAATTCTTCGATTACGCGAAAAAAGTCGTTACTATTTGGGACGATTTGACCGACTTCTTTTACGACGCAAACCCGGAATACAGAAAATGCGGAATGCGGGCGGCAAATATGGTTGATTTCGGAATTTGGGACGACCCGGACGTTTACGACGCGACCTACGAAAACTGCAACGAATGGGGCAAAAATCGCTGGTCAACGCCCGGCGCAATTATCGGCGGCGAGCTTGTTACAACGGATTTGCAAAGCATCAATCTCGGAATCGAAGAATTTGTCGAACATTCGTTTTACGAACAATGGTCGAAAGGCGACGGCAATGGCGGCGGTTTGAAACATCCTTTCGATATGAAAGGCGCGCCGCTCTCGCCGTACCATCCTTTGAACAAGGAGACTCTGCCGCGCCCGTCGGGACAGAATTGGCGCGAAAAATACACTTGGGCAACATCTCCACGATGGGATAGACAGGTTTTTGAAGCCGGTTCTTACGCCCGCGTCTGGAACACAGCCGCCGCGCAGAAAATTCGCCCGAATCCGTTTATCGAATCTACCGGAACGAGTTTGAAAATTCGCCTGCCAAAGTCGGCGAAACCGGAAATGAATATCGAATGGAGAATCCCGACCGATTGGAACACATTCGAGCGCAACAAAGCGCGAGCTTATGGTGTGGCTTTTACGGCGATGGTCGCTATGAATGATTGGATGAAAGCTCTCGACCTTTTGAAAAAAGGCGAAACAAAGGTCAGCACCGAATTCGAGATTCCGAAAACAAACCGCACCGGTGTCGGCTTCTGGGGCGCGGGACGCGGTTTTCTCTCGCACCATATGGAACTCGACAAGGGCGTCGTCACCAACTATCAAATCATCACGCCTTCGACCGTGAACGCTTCGCCGATGGACGCCTGGGATAAACACGGACCGTATGAAGAAGCCGTTTTGAACACGCCGATTCTCGAAGAATTCGACAAACCGGAAAATTACAAAGGCATTGATTTATTGAGAACTCTGCGAAGTTTTGACCCGTGTATGCCCTGCACGACGCACATCTACGCGGGCGAACACAAAGTTGTCAGAGAAATTAACACCTGCGCCTGCGGAGTTGATGGGTAAGTTGGTCGAGCAAAATTCAGTTTTCTGATTGCCAGGACACAAATTCTTAAACTGGATTGTGTCTTGGCATTTTATTAAAGTTAAAATAATATTTGTGAAAGTTTTAATCGCTGGAGTTGGTCATCCAAACTTAAAAGATTTATCTTTCGGGCAAGTTTTGCTTCCGCATCTCAAAAAACAGAAATGGACGGAAAATTTCGACCTGGAAAATTTGAGTTTCGGCGCGATTGCCGTGCTGCAATGGTTTCAGGATTATCCGGGCAAATTTGACCGCGTGGTTTTTGTTTCAGCCGCGGAACGCGCGGGACGCGCGCCCGGAACCTTGGAAGTTTATAGATGGAATTTTGCGCCGCTTGACGAAGTAGTCGTGCAGGAATCGGTGGCTGAATCGGTTACGGGAATTATCAGTCTGGATAATTTGATGGTGATTTTGCAGTATTTCAAAGCTCTGCCCAAAGAGGTATTCGTGTTAGACCTTGAACCGATTGATTCGGAAATCGGTTTTGAATGCAGTCCAGAAATCGAGGCGCGTTTTGATGAATTCAGCGAAATTGTTAAAGAAAAGGCAACGGCAAAATTGGAAAACAAAAATGAGTGAAACGACAACGGCGGAAGTTGCGGAAGAGGCAACCGCTTTCGACCAGTTAAATATCCTGCTCGAATCAATCGAACAGCACCCGGAAGAAGCGGTTCGCAATCACGTTCGCGCTCTGGTTTATACGTTGCTCGACCTTCATCACGGCGCGTTGCAGCGCATCATCGAAATAGTTTCCGCGCAGCCGACGGGCGAGGAAATCTTGCAGGAATTAAACGATGACGAACTTGTGAAAGCCGTTTTAATGGTTCACGAGCTGATGGCGCAGCCGCTCGAAACACGAATTGAGAACGCGCTTGAAATCGCCCGCCAGCAACTGAAGATATACGGCGCGGATGTCGAACTTGTCGAGGTCAAAAACGGCATCGCGCACTTGAAACTTCTTGGCGGCGCGTCAACCGCTAATGTTTCGACGACCATTCTCAAAGCCGAAATCGAACACGCTTTGCACGAACACACGCCCGATTTATTGAACGTCGAATACGAAGACACAATCGCTCCAATCCGTCCGCCGAAATTAGTGCAGATTCTGCCGCGCCGACCCGTTCAGGACGATTCTTCGCCGAAGGAATTTTATATGCCGATTATTCGCCACGACCAAGTGCCGGATAATCGCTTGCGCGTCGTCGAGACGGGCGGCATCAATCTGCTCTTGTGCAATGTGGCGGGAACGATTTATGCTTTTCAAAACGCCTGCGCCGAAGGAGATGCGCCGCTTGGCGAAAGCGTTTTTGCAGACGGTATTTTGACTTGTCCGTGTCACGCGCTTGAATTTGACGTGCGGCAAAAGGGACGCTGTTTGACCGACCCGGATTTGCGGCTTGAATCGCTAGCGACGCGCGTGGAAAACGATGTCGTGAAAGTCGCTTTGGCGAAGGAGATTTAGAAGATGTCAGAACCGATTGATTTGATTTCCGGCAGCGAACAACCGAGCCTTTTCTGGCAGGACGAGATTTTGCAGGTGATGTATTGGATGCGCGGCGAAGGCTTCGGCGAGAAAGTTACCGTCGCCGAATTGAAGAAATTTCTTGATGCTTCCGACGAAATTCTCGCCGCTAATTTGTCGCAACTCCAGAAAAACGGTTTGGTTAATTTCGACTTTTCAGATTTTTACGAATTGACTGAAACGGGTGTCAAAGAAGGCGG
The DNA here is from genome assembly GCA_030857325.1 of Acidobacteriota bacterium. Taxonomy (GTDB): domain Bacteria; phylum Acidobacteriota; class Blastocatellia; order Pyrinomonadales; family Pyrinomonadaceae. Next base: position 1,158 of record JALZOE010000244.1, on the reverse strand, counting down.
ACGGCGTTTTGCCGACGAGTTTGACGGAATGCTCAAACAAGGTCATTACGAATGCGACGACCCCGATTGCGATTGCCACAGCCCTGATGCCGTGCCGTGCCGCGCTGTTCATAATCATCAACAGTAGCCGTTCAATTCAGGATTTGAATGAAAAAACTCTTAATCTGTTTCATTTCTATCACCGCCGTTGTTTCCGTTTTAGCACAAAGCGGAAAGATAGTCAGCGACGAAATGCACGCCGTTTCGCTGGAGGGAAATCTAATCGGCGATTCGCCCAAACGCAGCGTTTTGGTTTATCTGCCGCCGGACTACAATAAACAAACCAAAGTTCGTTATCCGGTCGTTTATCTTTTGCACGGGTTCACCGTTGCCGCCAACAAAACTTGGATAATTGAAAACGAAGGCTTGCGAATGAACATCCGCGCGATGATGGATAAATTGATTGCCGCGCAAAAAGTGCGTCCGATGATTCTCATAATGCCTGACGCGAGCAACAAATTCGGCGGAAGTTTTTACACCAACTCAATCACAACCGGAAATTGGGAAGATTTTATCACGCGGGATTTGGTTAATTACGTTGATAAAAAATATCGCACTTTGTCGAACACGGAAAGTCGCGGCATTGCCGGACATTCGATGGGCGGCTACGGCGCAATCAAACTGGCGTTGAAACACCCCGATATTTACGGCGTGGTTTATGCGACAAGTCCCTGCTGTTTGGAGGCTTACCCAAATTTGAATGCGCCGGATAATTTTTTGGTTGAAGCATCAAACGTCAAATCTTGGGAAGAAAACGAGAAAGCAAGTTTCTTTGCCCGCACGTTTCTCGCTTCATCTGCCGCGTTTTCTCCGAACCCGACAAAACCGCCGTTTTTCGCGGATTTTCCTGTCAGAAAGAAAGGCGAACCCGATGCGGTTGCCGAACAAGCGCAGGCTCGTTGGCTGGCAAATACGCCGATGTGGATGGTTGACCAGTATCGCCCAAATCTTCTGCGGCTTCGCGGCATTGCCTTCGATGTCGGAACAAAAGAGGAACTTCTAAAATCCATCCGAGAGTTTTCCGATGTTCTCAAGCGCAACAAAATTCAACATACTTTCGAGGAGTTTGACGGCGACCATATTGATAAGACGGCGGAGCGCATCGAAACGCGGATAATG
>JALZOE010000243.1 GCA_030857325.1 Acidobacteriota bacterium | reverse complement strand
CGATAAATAAAACTTTTTTCATAAGATTTTTAGTCGGAGCGCGGGCATCCTGCCCGTATTGAGCGCCAAAGGCGCGAAAAATCTACTTTAATGAAACGTCGTGTCAGCTAAACTTTTATACGCCGCTCTCAAGCGACGTGTGCGGGCAGGATGCCCGCGCTCCCGATGCAAATCGTTTTTTAGTAATGATTCATACGAATTTATTTGTGCTACTTATGATTTCATATTTCTTTAGAGATTTTAACAAACTCCTATTTTCGTCCGGCGCGCCGACGGTTATTCGCAAACAGCCGAAACATAATTCGACGTTATTTCGATTTCGCACGACGATTTTTTCATCGAGAAGAAATCTGTATGTTCGTTCGGCATCAGTTGTTTTCACTAAAACAAAATTGGCGTCCGACGGGTAAATTTTTGTAATGAAAGAAAAAACTTTTAAGTTCTCAACCAGTTTTTCGCGTTCGGCGACGATTTCGGCAATCGTTTTTTCGACTTCCCGCTCATTTTCAAAAGCCTTCAAAATAGCTTTCTGCGCGATTTCCGAGACGTTATACGGCGGTTTCACCCGATTAAAAAGCCTGATTATTTTCTCGTCGGCAAAAGCCAGACCGACGCGAAGACCGGCTAAACCCCAAGCCTTTGAAAACGTCTGCAAGACAACCAGATTCGGCAAATTCATTAATTCGGCAACTATTGATTTTTCGTCGGAGAAATGAATATACGCCTCGTCAACGACGACGATTCCGTGAAAATCTTGCGCCAACTTTAAAATATCTTCGCGCCGAAAACAGTTTCCCGTCGGGTTATTCGGCGAGCAGATGAAAAGCAGTTTCGTATTCGCGTCAATCGCGTTATTTATCGCCGTTAAATCAAGCCGAAAATCTTCGGTTAAATTGGCTCGCTTTATTTTTATGTCGTTAATTTCCGCCGATACTTCATACATTCCATAAGTCGGCGGGCAAATCAAAACATTGTCAGTCTGCGGGCGGCAGAAAATGCGAAACAGCAAATCAATCGCTTCGTCGCTGCCGTTGCCGACGAAAATCTCGGTCGGTTTGATGTTATTCCAACCGGCGATTTTTTGTTTAATTGCGGTTTGCAGCGGGTCTGGATAACGATTGTAATTTTCCGGCAAAGGCGAGCCGAAACTGTTTTCGTTGGCGTCGAGAAAAATCGTCGCCGCGCCGCTGAATTCCTTTCGAGCGGAAGAATACGCGGTCAGATTTTTGATGTTTTCACGAACTAATTCGTCTAAATCGAAACTCATAAGATTTTTGCCACGAACAAACACTAATAAACACGAAAATTAAAATCATTTGTAAAAATTTATAGTTTATTTGTGTTTTTATTTCGTGTCCTTATAGTGTTTGTTCGTGGCTAAACTTTCCAATCGGAGCGAAATCGCATTTTTGTGACCGTCCAAACCTTCGGCGTCCGCCATACATTCGATTGTTTGACCGAGATTTTTAACGCCTTCGGCAGTCAATTTTTGAAACGTAATTTTTTTGACGAAGCTGTCGAGTGAAACGCCGCTGAATGCTTTTGCGAAACCGTTTGTCGGCAGCGTGTGATTCGTTCCCGATGCGTAATCTCCCGCCGATTCGCACGAGTAGTTGCCGATGAAAACCGAACCGGCGTTGACAATTGTTTCGGCAAGTTCTTCAGCGTTTTCAGTTGCGATAATAAGATGTTCGGCGGCGTATTCGTTTAAAATTTCAATCGCTTCGTCTAAATTTTTGACCAAAATCGCCTTTGAATTTTCGAGCGCGTGCGCCGCGATTGTTTTACGCGAAAGTTTCGCTAATTGTTTTTCCAATTCAACATTGGTTTCTTCGACGACTTTTTCGCTTGTCGAGACGAGTAGAACCTGACTGTCGGGACCGTGTTCGGCTTGCGACAGCAAATCAGCCGCGACGAACGCCGGAACGCAGGTTTCGTCAGCTAAAACGGCGACTTCCGACGGTCCGGCGGGCATATCGATTGCCGCGCCCGTTTGCGCGATGAGCTGTTTGGCGCAGGTTACGAATTGATTGCCGGGACCGAAAATTTTGTAAACTTGCGGCACGGTTTCCGTCCCGAATGCCATCGCGCCGATTGCCTGCACGCCGCCGATTTTGAAAACCTTCGTCGCGCCGCAAACACGCGCCGCGTAAAGTATTGCATCATTGATTTTGCCGTTCGGGTCGGGCGGCGAGCATAAAACGATTTCACGGCAGCCGGCGAGTTTTGCGGGAACGGCGAGCATCAAAACGGTGGAAAAAAGCGGCGCGCTGCCCGCAGGAATATATAGCCCGACGCGTTCTATCGCCACCGATTTGCGCCAGCAGAAAACGCCCGTCGTCGTTTCGACGACTTCCGATTTTTCATTCTGCCGCGCGGCGTGAAATTTTTCGATGTTCGATTTGGCAATCTGAATTGCATCTTTCAATTCCGGCGACACGTTCTTTTCAGCCGCTTCAAACTCGGCTTCGGAGACGAGAAAATCTTCGATTTCAACCTTGTCTAGCGCTTTAGTAAAATGACGAACTGCTCGGTTGCCGTCATTTTTGACGTGATTTAAGATATTTTGAACGTGCCGCTCCAGACTTTTCGTCTCGAAAACCGGACGCGCCAGAATTTCATTCCAGGTTGATTTTTCAGGATAACGAATTACTTTCATATATTTTTAAGAAAATAGAACGCGGACGAACGCGGGTTAAGCGGATTGGCGCATATTTTATAAAAGATTTATCCGTGTAAATCTGCCGAATCCGCGCGCTCCGCGTTCTATTCTTAACTAATCATCTGGTCAATCGACAAAACCAAAATTCCTTCCGCGCCGGCGTCGCGCAGTTTTTCCACCGAATCCCAGAAATCGTTTTCGCCGATAACCGAATGCACCGAACTCCAGCCGCTTTCGGCGAGCGGCAGAACCGTCGGACTTTTTATGCCCGGCAGAAGTTTGATAATTTTGTTTAGTTTATCATTCGGCGCGTTGAGCAGAATATATTTGTTCTGCCGGGCGGCTTTGACGGCGTTGATGCGGAAAAGCAGTTTTTTTAGAATCGCCCGCAAATCGGCGTCGAGATTATTTCGGGAAATTAAAACGGCTTCCGACTCAAAAACAGTTTCGACTTCGCACAAACCGTTGGTAAACAGTGTGCTGCCTGAACTTACGAGGTCGCAAACCGCATCCGCCAAACCGATTGACGGCGCAATCTCGACCGAACCGCTGATGGTGTGAATGTCGGCATTTACCTTTTCGGCGGTTAAAAATTTGCCCAGAATTTGCGGGTAACTCGTCGCAATCCGTTTGCCGTCGAGGTTTCTGATTGATTGGTAATCAAACGATTTCGGCACGGCGAGCGACAGGCGGCATTTGCCGAAGCCTAATTTTTCAATTGTTTCGCAGTTTTTCCCCGTTTCGGCTAAAACGTTTTCGCCGACGATTCCGATGTCGGCAACCGCGTCGGCGACGTATTCGGGAATATCGTCGTCGCGCAGAAAGAAAATTTCGAGCGGAAAATTCGGCGCTGACGATTTGAGTTTGCCCAAGCCGTTGGCGAGTTTGATGCCGCAGGTTTTCAGCAGATTGACCGAATCTTCGCTTAGGCGACCGGATTTTTGAACGGCGATTTTTAACTTCTTATTGTTCATTAAACACAAAAACAGCGCAGAAAACTTTTTTGAGTTTCACGCTTCTAAAAACTAATTTATACGGATTAAATAAAACGGGATTAGTTTGCGCGACGATGATGATGAATCGCGTGATGATGCAGATGGTGAATGTGACTGTTAAAAATTCGCATCGTCTTTTATATTTACAACACAACCGAAAAGTTTTTGCAAGCGTGGTCAAAACTTTATGAACGATTGAAATTTCAAACGATTTTCCGGCAGTATGCGTTTGTCGGGCGGATACTTCGGTAAATTTATGAACGGTAAATTGGTATTGAATTAAAATAATCTGAATAAAATTTTCATTACCGAGGCGCAGAGTTTATAAACTGGCACTATAATTGCAGGCGTTGAAAATCGGCATCGCTTTGAGGGGATACACGATAATGAAGACCAATCAAACACGATATTTTTCGGAATTTTGTGAGATTCTTGTGAATTTCTGTTGAAAAGTTTTGACTGTATCAAATTTAAATTCTGGAGTTTATCGTGTTAGCTACCTGTTAGCTTTCTTCTTCCTGCTCGTCGTCTAAACAGCCGCAAGAGATAAGTTGACCTCGACAGTTCGGACAGCGTTCCATATCGCAGCCGGGATGATGAAATCCCTCCGGCGCGATATTGCAATCGTGGCAACGACGTTCATCCTGATACAAAACAGTAAGGAAGAAACGAGCCATCGGGGAATTCAACTTCAGTGTTGCCGGAACAAGAAACCGTTTTACTGTCCGACATTTCTTGTTCGCACCAATTACATTTAGCCATATTCGTTTATCCTCAGCGCGACACCGTGAACTCAAGCGTTAGTATTACCCCTTCGGTATTGCCGAAAATCATAGCACAAACTTCACGGTCTTTTTAATTTTAAAATCTCGGTTGGTTGAATTGGATTATTGATGTGTCCGTGTCGCAGGATTTTGTCCGCGCAGAAATCGGCGGCGCGCATGGTCGTCAACCGCCATAATTTGCCAGACGCGGATTTTACCGTCGTCTAAATTCGGATGGTTTTTATCGACGCCTTCGATTCTGAGGATGCGACGTGTTTTCACGTCTTCCCATCTGACTTTGAGCGCGGTTACGTCAATCTGGTAAATCTGACCCGGAAACTCGGCTTCCCAAAGGCGGAACGGACGCTTTGAAGATTTTCGCTGTTTCAGCCCGAGTCCGTGTTCGCGCAAAATGCGTTGAAAATATTCGAGCGACGGCAAATG
>JALZOE010000242.1 GCA_030857325.1 Acidobacteriota bacterium | reverse complement strand
ATTGCCGAGCGAACTCCCGCGCACGTCGTCGGCGACGGCAAATCCACTATTCAAGAATTGATTGACCAAACAAACAGCGACACGCGGCGCGGTTACGGACACGAAAAAGTTTTGACGCTGATTGACGTTGACGGACAAACCGAAAGACTCATCCGAGCAAAAAATCACACGCTCGAAACCGTTTTAGAAAGCGGAGAAATTCTTCGTCTGAAAACGACGGCAAATCTTTCGACCGGCGGTACGGCGATTGACCGCACAGACGAAGCGCATCCCGAAAACATCTTTTTATTCGAGCGCATTGCAAAAATTGTCGGCTTGGACATTTCCGGCATTGATATTATCGCGCCCAATATCACCGAGCCTTTAAGAGAAAACGGCGGCGGAATTATCGAAATCAACGCCGCGCCCGGATTTCGGATGCACCTTGCGCCTTCGGAAGGCATCGGCAGAAACGTCGCTGAATACGTTGTTGATATGCTGTTTCCGCCCGGAAAGCCTTCGCGCATACCGATTTTCGCTATCACGGGAACAAACGGAAAGACGACGACGACGCGGCTTGTCGCGCATATTTTGCGGGGAAGCGGTTTAGTTGTCGGTTACACGACGACCGACGGAACTTATATTCAAAACAATCAAATTGTCGCAGGTGATAACACAGGTCCGGTTTCCGCCCAGCTTGTTTTAAAAGACCCGTCTGTGCAGGTCGCTGTCCTTGAAACGGCACGCGGCGGAATTATCCGTTCGGGTGTAGGTTATGACCACTGTGACATTGCGGTAGTTACAAATGTTGCCGCCGACCATCTCGGTCTAAAGGATGTCAATACTTTGGAAGATTTGGCGCGTGTGAAAAATGTCGTGCCGCGCTCGGTTTCGTCGAAAGGCTTTGCCGTTTTGAATGCCGAAGACGAAAACGTCTATCGAATGAGAAAGACGGTTGACGGCACGGTTGTCTTATTTTCGATGGACGAAAATAATGAAAACATCAAGCGACACGCCCGCCGCAACGGAATTTCCTGCGTTTATGAAAACGGCTTCGTCACTTTGCTGAAAGGTCAATGGAAAGTGCGCGTGGAAAAAGCCAACAACATTCCTCTGACTTACGGCGGACGCGCCGAATTTATGATTCAGAACGTTTTGGCGGCGACGCTTTCCTGCTTTGTTCACGGCGTATCGCTCGAAGACATTCGCGTCGGCTTGACGACCTTTACGCCTTCGACTGCGCAAACGCCCGGGCGACTAAATTTTGTCGAAGTCAAAGATTTCACCGTTTTGATGGATTTCGCGCACAATCCGGCGGGACTCGATGGGTTGCGAAACTTTATTAACAAGCTGCCTTATGAAAGGAGAACCGGAATTCTGAGCGGTGTCGGCGACCGGCGCGACGAAGATTTGCGCGAAATGGGCAAACTTTGCGCCGAAACATTTGACAAACTCGTCCTGCGACGCGGCGATTATCTGCGCGGACGAACCCAAGAAGAAGTTTTTGAACTTTTGCAGGAAGGCATCAAAGAAAGCGGCAAAAAATTAGATTTCAAAATTATACACGAATCGAAAGAAGCGATTTTTCAAACATTGAACGAAGCCGAAAAAGGTGAATTAGTCGTGATTTTGGCGGACACGGTAAGCAAGGATATTGCCTACGTCAATGAATTTCGTGATCAACTCAGCTAGAATGAAGGCAAATTATAATTGTTGGACTCCAAATTCCAAATTCCAAATCCTAAAGTTTAAATCAAGAGGTTCGATTTGGAATTTGGAATTACTTTTCCGCATACCAATCTTCATGTAGGGAATTTTCGCCGCAGCGCAGGCAGGTTGTCCAACGCCATTGATGCGCGCAGACGGGACAACGCCCGCGTGTTTCAAAAGTGTTCCAACTCGCGCCGCACGCCTCGTAAAAGTATTCGGGAAAATCTGTATCGGCACACCACCAGCGACTCGATTTTTGCGGCTGCCAACGGCACAAAGGACAGCGAATTCGGCTGAAATCTGTTTCTGTTTCGTCTGATTCTGCTTTCCTTTCGCCGACATCTTTCGGTAATGAAGTTTTTTGAAACAGAGAAAAGACAGGAAACAACGGATAAAATTTAATCATAAATTTCAATGTTGTCTTCGCTCAATACTCGTTAGTCGTTTTTTCAGTTCCGCGATTTAGAAATGTTGCCAGTGCAGCAAAGCTGAAAAGCAATGTTCCGACAAACACTTGCGGCTCGCCGATAACAAACAATCCGACGACGAAAAAGCCGGTCGAAAAAAGATTTCCCAACAAACACAAAATCCAAACGGTCAAATCTTTTCGGGTAAATTTGAGAAACATCAAATTCAAAAATCCGGCAAATACGATTGCCAGTCCCGAACCGATGAACCAAAAAGCGTCGAGCGAGAAATTATCGTAGACGCAAACTGTAAATAAAATGTGAACTACGCCCAAGGCGATTATCAGGTATGAACAGATTAAATGCAGCTTTTTCAGCATATTATTTCATTCGCCGCCAATGCGAAAATACATACAAATAAACCGCGAGATTTGTTGCCAACAGCAAGAGTCCAAGCAAAATATGAACCCAAAAACCGATGCCCGGATAAAGAAGCATCAAAATATAATGTTCAATAAATCCGCCGGAATATCCCGCTTCGCCGCCCAACTGTCTAAACCAATTTTCGAGCGGCGTGAGCGGGCATTGCCAGAGAAAAATTTGAACAAGAATTCCCCAAACAAGCGCGGGAAGATGCGCGTATAAAATCGAACGGCGGCGCAATACGAGCAAGCCGCCGAAGATGATAAAAATCACAAAGGCGAAATGAAAAACCAGCACGGCATCAGCTAAATTACGGTAAATCATTTCTAATCAAAAAAGGGTAGTGAACTAAAAGTAATGCTCAAGTAGCAAAATATATTTTCCGGCGTTCCAGATTGTAACGTGCAATGAAATACTTAATTGCTGCTTGATGAAACCAATCGCTCTTTGAAAACGATAAACTCTTTCGCACTAATCTCGAAACCCGTTGTCTTAATGTGCAGTTAAAGCGTTCAATTAAGCTGGTTTGTCCGCTTCGTTTGTCGCACGCTGTGTGTTGGGCGGACGGAATTGCCAAACCGTAGGCTTCCCATTTATCGGTCAACACCAAGGCTTTGGCTTTGACTGGGACAGGAACTCGTTCCCATAAGGCATCGGCGCTGTGGTGGCTTCGGTCGCCGATATAGACGGCAATTATCTGACGAGTTCTGCGCTCAATAATCAACCAAACCCATCGTTTGTTTTCCTTTTTGCCGACAAAAGACCAGATTTCATCGGCTTCCAAACACAAGATTTCAATTTCCGCCTCATCAGGAACAGAAAAATTCAAGTCTTCGGGAACAGCCTTATAAAGTTTCTCGATGAAGTTCAATAACCAACACAAAGAAACTCGCGCCACCCGGCAAATGCCGCGCAAACTGAGTCGCTCCAACAATAAAAGAACAATCAGTTCTTTTGTTTCGGCAGAAACCACTTCATCGCGAATGACAAACTGCGTTCCGCAAATCAAACATTGATGATTTTGTTTGCCGTAATAAGTATGACCGTTTTTCTTAATATGCGACAATTGACAATGCGGACAAGCTAAATTGTTCGCCGGAGCAGTTTCTTGGTTGTTCATAGCTGAATCAATTACAAGAAATTGCTCCAAAATTTTCAAATATCAAATAGCATTACTTTTAGTTCACTACCCAAAAAAGATTAATGCTCACAATCTTACGATTATTTTCGGCTGCATTTGTCGTTTTGTAAAGAGATTTTCATCTATAACGCTTCAACGCCCGCTTCCGCAACTTCGTGGTCCTGGTCGCCTGTGCCGCCGCTGACACCGATTGCGCCGACGACTTTGCTGCCTTGTTTGAGCGGAATGCCGCCCGCGAAAATCATCACTTTGCCGCTGTTCGAGGCGTGAATCCCGAAAAACTGGTCGCCCGATTGACTGTTGTCCGCCAAATCTTTCGTTGAAATATCGAAAGCTCTTGAAGTCCAAGCCTTTTTGATTGAAATATCAACGCTGCCGAACCACGCGCCGTCCATTCGCACGTGCGCCACCAAATTTCCGCCGACATCGGCAACCGCAATGTTCATCGGCTGACCGATTTCCGCAGCCTTCTTCTCGGCGGCGGCAATTACTCTTCTGGCATCTTCTAACGTAACCATATTATTCCTTTCCTTATAAATTGTATTGGGATTTTATTATTGCACAAACGTGTCGCGTTTAAAGTTTGCCCAAAACAAAAACGTTTCAATCGTTTTACTGCTCGATTCAATCGCTTTCGCCGCGTATTTCCTTAATTTGCTTTTTCAATTCCTTGATTTCCTCGCGCAATCTTGGCAAAGATTTAACATATGCGTTTTGCCGTTTATATTCGTTGAGCGGCTGGACGGGAACGCCCCACCAAACGCCCGCGCGGACGATTTTGCCCGGCAAAACTCCGGCTTTCGAACCGATTATCGCGCCGCTCAAAACCCGCGCGTGGTCGCCGAAACCGACTTGTCCACCGATAACGCAGTCATCTTCGATAACGGTGCTTCCCGAAATTCCGGTCTGCGATGCAATAACGACTCTTTCGCCTATCGTAACGTTGTGCGCGATTTGCACAAGATTGTCAATTTTCGTGCCTTTACCGATGCGCGTTACGCCGAGCGAGCCTCGGTCAACGCACGAATTCGCGCCGATTTCCACATCGTCTTCAATAACGACAGTGCCGATTTGCGGAAATTTTATATAACTGCCTTCGTCGTCGCGCACAAATCCGAAACCGTCCGCGCCGATGATTGCTCCGGCGTGAATTACGCAATCGTGTCCGATTGAAACATTGTCGTAAATTACGCAATTCGGATGGATAATCG
>JALZOE010000241.1 GCA_030857325.1 Acidobacteriota bacterium | reverse complement strand
CGATTATGTCGAAAAAAATGGCGGAAGGTTTGGATGCGCTCGTTCTGGACGTAAAAATCGGCACGGGAGCGTTTATGCGAAAAGAAAGTGATGCGCTAAAACTCGCCGAATCGCTGGTCAAAACCGGAAACGCTTTCAAAGTCAAAACCGAAGCCGTGATTTCCGATATGAATCAGCCGCTCGGAAAATATGTCGGCAACGCTCTCGAAGTCTTTGAATGTCTGAAACTTTTGAGAAATGAATCCGACCTGCAAATGCAGCCGACACTGGATTTATCAATCGAGCTGGCGGCGCGAATTTTAGTTTTGACCGGAATCAGCGATTCGATTGAAACGGCAAAATCGAAAATTCAAAATGTTTTGGCATCGGGCGAAGCGTTAGAAAAATTCCGGCAAAACATCGAACTGCAAGGTGGAAATCCTAAAATCTGCGACGCGCCCGAATTTCTTTTAGAAAAAAATTTAGTTGAAGTGAAAATCCAATCGCCCGCGAGCGGTTACGTTCTGGAGATTGACGCGGCGGAAATCGGCAAGGCGATTTCCGAAATCGGCGGCGGGCGAATGAAGATTGAAGACAAAATTGATTTTGCCGTCGGCTACGCCGGCGATAAGAAATTGGGCGACAAAGTTGAGGAACGCGAACCGTTCGGCACGCTTTTTTGCCGCAGCGAAAGTCAAACTGCCAAAGTTTTTGCAAAACTGCAAACGGCGTATAAAATCGGAGAAGAAAAACCGGAAGAAGAATTTTCGCTGATTAAAGAAATCGTCCGAACGCGTATAAATTAAACGGGAAAGTTTATTTGCCATCGGCGAATCGAAGAAAAACAGCCGGTGTCTGTCCGTAATCGGAAACCTTTTGTCTGCATCCGCGGAATTTTTATCGTCATCATAAAATTTATGAAAGCTAAAATTTTAATCGCTCTTTTGTTTATTGCCGCAACTTTCTCATTTTCCTCGTGCGCCAAAACCGAGGCGGAATCTAACGGAAAAATCAAAGTCGGCATCGTGTTCGACATCGGCGGCAAAAACGACCGCTCGTTTAACGCGGCGGCGTGGGAAGGCGTCAAGCGCGCCGAAAAAGATTTGGATATTGTTCTGCGCGATGTCGAGCCGGGCAACCCGACTTCGATTGAACCGGCGATGCGGGCGTTTGCCGAGCGGAATTTCGATTTGATTATCGGCGTCGGTTTCGCGCAAGGTCCGATTCTGGAAAAAGTCGCCCGCGATTATCCGAATATCAAATTCGCCATCGTTGACGGCGTGATTCTCGATAAAGACGGCAAGCCTTTTCCGAATGTCGCCTCTCTGGTGTTCCGCGAACACGAAGGCTCGTATCTGGTCGGTATGATTGCCGCGCAAAAATCTAAAACCGGCGTTTTAGGTTTTGTCGGCGGGATGGATATTCCGCTGATTCACCGTTTCGCAAAAGGTTACGAAGAAGGCGCGCTCAGCGTTAATCCAGACGCGCGGGTCGTAACAAGCTATGTCGGCGTAACCGATTCGGCGTGGAACAATCCGGGAAAAGGTAAGGAATTAGCCTTAAATCAAATCGAAAAAGGCGCGGACGTAATTTTCACTGCCGCCGGAAATTCCGGTTTGGGCGCGTTCGACGCCGTTGAGCAATACGGACGAAACGCGCAGGGAGAAGCGAATAAATTCGTCATCGGCGTCGATTCCAATCAAAACGGGCAGAAGCCCGGATTCGTTTTAACTTCGATGGTCAAGCGCGTCGATAACGCCGTTTACGATGTCGTCAAAGAAGTTACCGAAGGCAAATTTTCGGGCGGTTTTCACACATTCGGTTTAGACAAAGACGGCGTTGCTTACGCGATGGACGAAAATAATAAGAGCTTGATTTCACCTGAAATTCTGCAAAAAGTCGAAGAAGCGAAAAGCAAAATCGTTTCGGGCGAGATAAAAGTTACGGACGCGATGGCAAAATAATAAAAATGCTTGAATTAAAAAATATAACGAAAACATTCGGCAGCGTCGTCGCCAATAAAGACGTTTCAATCAAAGTCGAACCGGGAGAGATTCACGCGATTGTCGGCGAGAACGGCGCGGGCAAATCGACTGTGATGCTTATCGCTTACGGCTTTTATAACGCCGATTCGGGCGAGATTTCGGTTGACGGGAAAATCGTCAATATCAAATCGCCGCAGGACGCCATCCGGCTCGGAATCGGAATGGTTCACCAGCATTTTATGCTCGTCGATACGATGACGGTCGCCGAAAATATCATTTTGGGCGCGGAAACCGGCGGCGCGGCGAATCTCGATTTGAACCGGGCGAACAGCGAAATTGCGCGGCTGTCCGAAGAACTAAAACTCGGCGTTAATCCGAAAGCGTTAATCGAAGATTTGTCGGTCGGCGCACAGCAGCGCGTCGAGCTTTTAAAAGCTCTCTACCGCAATGCCAAGCTGTTGATTTTAGACGAGCCGACAGCCCTTTTAACGCCGCAGGAAGTCAAAGAATTTTTCCAGATTCTGCGGCGAATGCGCGCGTCAGGAAAAACCGTTGTCATCATCACGCACAAGCTCGAAGAAGTTCTTGCAATCTCCGACAATGTTACGGTTATGCGCGACGGGCAAGTTGTCGGCAACGTGAAAACTTCGGAGACGAGCGCGAAGGATTTGGCGAGAATGATTGTCGGGCGCGACGTTCTTTTGAGAATCGAAAAAACGGACGCCGACCAAGGCGAGACGGTTTTGGCTGTGCAGAATTTATCAATCGGAAACGCGCACGGCAACTCACTCGACAACATTTCGTTTTCGGTTAAAGCTGGAGAAATCGTCGGCATCGCGGGCGTCGAGGGCAACGGGCAGACGGAAATTATCGAAGCGCTCGCCGGTTTGATTTCAAACGCGCAGGGAAAAATCGAGTTTTTCGGCAAGGACATTTCAAATACGAACGCCAGAAAAAGAAAAGAACTCGGCATCGCGCATATTCCAGAAGACCGGCACAAACGCGGTCTTCTGCTCGACGCGGATTTGACGGAAAATTCGATTTTAGGCGTTCATTATCGCCCGCCCGTAACAAGCGGCGGTTTCTTAAATTCTGCGGCAATCGAAAAGCGCACCAGAGAAATTATCGAAAATTTCGACGTGCGCCCGCCGCAATCTCAACTTCCGGCGCGCGCTCTGTCCGGCGGCAACCAGCAGAAATTGATTATCGGCAGAGAATTTGAACTCAATCCGAAACTGCTGCTCGTATCCCAACCGACGCGCGGCGTTGACATCGGCGCGATTGAATTTATTCACCGCAAATTGATTGATTTGCGAGACGCGGGCGCGGCGGTTCTGCTCGTTTCGGCGGAACTCGAAGAAGTTACGGCGCTGGCTGATAGATTGCTGGTCGTTAGAAAAGGAAAAATCGTCGGCGAAGTCAATCCGAAAACGACTTCGACGGAAGAAATCGGCTTGATGATGACCGGCGGAAATTAAGAGTTTTAGCCACGAACAAACACGAAAGAACACGAAAGTTATAAATAATTTTTCGTGGATTTTCGTGTTTGTTCGTGGCTCAAAGTTTTTTACTGATTTAATTTAGTAACTGCTTCATTTTCTCGACCGCGCTTTGCAGATTTTCCATCGAAGTCGCGTAAGAAATCCGCACGAATCCGTCCGCGCCGAAAGCCGCGCCGTCGGTTGTAACGATGTGCGCTTCTTTTAATAAAATTTCTACAATATCGGCGGAAGTTTTGAATTTATCGCCGAGCATTTCGCGCACGTCTGCAAAGGCGTAAAACGCGCCTTGCGGTTTGCCGCATTTGAAGCCTTCGATTGTCTGCAAAGCCGGAATCAGCCAATTTTTCCGGCGTTCGTATTCGGCGAGCATCAAATCGACGGCGTTCATCGTGTCGCTCGAATTTTCCATCGCGCGGGCGCAGGCGTATTGAACGAAAGATGTCGGGTGCGAAGTCGAATGGCTTTGCAGTTTAGTCATCTGCTTTGTCCATTCTTCGCCCGTAATCGTGTAGCCGATGCGCCAGCCGGTCATCGCAAAAGTCTTTGAAAACGAACCGGCGACACAGACGTGTTTTCGCAATTCTTCCGGCAAAGCGGCGGATGTGAAAACTTTCGACGGCGCGTAAGCGAAAAATAGATAACATTCGTCCGTTAAAACATAAACGTTTCTTTCGGCGCAGACTTCGACGATTTTTCGCATTTCGGCGGGCGGAATGACTCTGCCGGTCGGATTGTTCGGCGAATTGACGATAAGAAGTTTGGTTTTGTCGGTGATTGAATTTTCGACCGCTTCCGCCGTCAATACGAAATCGGTCGTTTCGGTTTCGATAAAAACGCTTTTCGCGCCGAGAAAATTGACGATTTCGGGAAAAGTTACCCAATACGGTTTTGGAATCAAAACCTCGTCTTCCGGGTTTACGAGAGCACAGGCGGCGTTAAAAAGCGCCTGTTTTCCACCGTCGGTCGCGATAATTTCGGCGGGCGAAAAGTTCGCGCCGAAGCGTTCGGCGTAAAAATCGGCGATTGATTCCTTAAAATTTTTCAGTCCGGCGGTCGGCGTGTATTTCGTCAAGCCTTTCTGCAAGCCTTCCCACGCGTATTGTTTAATAAATTCGGGCGTCGGAAAATCCGGTTCGCCGACCGATAAATCAATCGTGTCAAAACCCTGCTCGCGCAAATCGTGGGCAATCTGCGCGGCTTTGAGCGTCGAAGACGTTTTCATTCGGGCGACGTTGCGGGAAACGGGAAAAAATTCGGCGGCGTTTTGCGGTTTCATAATTTTTTTATTTGAAAAAACTCTTTGAAACGATTATCACCGAATAAAAATATATATACAAAAAATGAATAAAAACCGCCGAGTTTGCCCGCGTCCAAACTGTTTTTGAAAACTCGACGCGATTTCCGAAC
>JALZOE010000240.1 GCA_030857325.1 Acidobacteriota bacterium | reverse complement strand
GAGCGCAATCTGTCTGAAATCGTCTTTTGCCAAAATTCTATCGGGATAACCCGCGCCCGAACAATTTTCAATCTCGAAAGTTTTTAAATGTTGGTTCAGTTCTTTGATTGCGACCATTTCAACTTGGTTGCCGACGGATTGATTAGTCAAATTTGGAACAAACGCTAAACCTTTCAAACCTGACGTGCATATGGCTGCCTTAAAATCGTCTTGAATTTCCGCAATTAAATCCTCTCGCCAATCCGAAATCAATTCTTGAAACTCGACGCCTTCCCATTCGAGTAAATCTTTATAGTATTCAGCAAAATTTTTCATTAAAACTATTTTTGAATATTTCTCAAAGAATGTCTAAGTGCTGACATTTTTCGATTTGCGAGGTTTTTATTTTTCCTACTTTTCGTGCGTTTCACAAACAGCTTTTCGCAATCATCGCTGTAATAAATCTGCGCGGACGACGAAAAAGTTTTACAATTAAATTTCACAAAAAACATTTTAAACAAGGGAGATTTTTATGAAGAAAAGTGATGAAGGAAAAACCGTTTCCTATTGGGAAGCGAGCGAGAGTCTGCCGCAATCAGAATCGCTTGGGCAATCGGTGGAAACGGATGTTTGCATAATCGGCGGCGGAATTTCCGGTTTGACGACGGCGTATCTTTTGGCGAAAGCGGGAAAGCGCGTGATTGTCGTTGACGACGGCGCGATTGGCGGCGGCGAGACGGCGCGGACGACGGCGCATTTGTCGAACGCGATTGACGACCGCATTTACCGGATTGAAAAATGGCACGGCGAGGAAAAAGCGCGTCTGGCGGTTGCGGCGCACGGGCGGGCAATCGGCGAGATTGAAAGAATCGTCGAAACTGAAGGAATTGTTTGCGATTTCTCGCGCGTTGACGGTTATTTAATCGAAGCCGAAGACGGCGAAGACGATTTAAACAAGGAACTCGAAGCCGCGCATCGTGCCGGATTTTCTGATGTCGAATTTGTCGGACGTGCGCCGATGCAAGATTTCGATTCGGGCGAATGCTTAAAGTTTCCGCGTCAGGGACAATTTCACGTTCTCAAATATCTCAACGGTTTGGCGAAAGCGGTTACGGAAAACGACGGAAAGCTGTTTTCAAATACGCGAGCCGTCGAATGGACGGGCGACGACGCGCCCGAAGTGAAAACGTCGAGCGGTCAAACAATCAAAGCGCGGTCAATCGTTCTGGCGACGAATTATCCGATTATGAGCAAAATGTTCGCCGAACTTCCGGCGTATCGAACTTACGTTATCGGCGCGCGCGTTCCGAAAGATTCGGTTGAAAAATGTTTGATTTGGGACACGGCTGACCCGTATATTTACGCGCGCACGCAGCCGGAAAACGATTACGACGTTTTGATTGTCGGCGGCGAAGACCATAAAACCGGACACGCCGAAGATTTCGACGCGCGTTTCGGGCGACTCGTGCAATGGACGCAAAAGCGTTTTCCGCAAGCCGAAGAAATTTTATACAAATGGTCGGGACAATACCTGGAAACGCACGACGGGCTGGCTTTTATCGGCAAATTTTCATCGAGCGAGCCGAACGTTTATTTGATAACGGGCGATTCGGGAATGGGAATGACGCACGGCACAATCGGCGGAATGCTCGTGTCCGATTTGATTCTGGAGCGCGCCAATCCTTACACGGAAGTTTTCGAGCCGTCGCGTCTGGCAACTCAATCGCTCACCGAAGCGATACCGGAAATCCTCAGTTCAACCGCGCCTTATGTCGATTGGATAACCGGCGGCGACGTGTCTTCCGTAGATGAAGTCAAAAACGGAATGGGCGCGATTATCAGCCACGGCACGACGAAAATCGCGGCGTATCGCGACGAGAACGGAAAACTTTATCAGCGTTCGGCGGTTTGCACGCATCTCGGCTGCATCGTGCGGTTTAATTCGCTCGAAAAAAGCTGGGATTGCCCGTGTCACGGTTCGCGTTTCGGCGTTGACGGACACCCGATAAACACGCCGGCAATCGCGCCGCTCGCGGAGATTGAAGATTCTTCAAATTAGAAGGAAGATTTTTATCCACAGATAAACACAGATAGACACAGATGAAGACAAAATAATATAGAAATCAACCTTCCATTTGTTTTTCTTAAAATCCGTGTTTATCCGTGTGCATCTGTGGATAAATTTTCTTCTAAACAAATCAATTTTTTAATTTCGTCAATCTTCTCTAGCGCGGCTTCTTCGCCCGCTTTGATAAACTCGTCCATTTTGCCGATTTCGTCCGGTCTCAGGTGCGAGATATTCGGAATGATGACGACATCGGCTCGATAATGATGTGCTTTGGCGGCGGTTCGGAGGAGCATCATCGCCGATTGGAAAAAGACGCCGAGCAGAGTTGTCGGCGAACCCCAATACGTCGCGCCGGAAGAAATCACGTCAACGGCGACGACGATTTCCGCGCCTAATTTTCTAACCGCTTTTGTCGGAACGGGCGCGACGACGCCGCCATCAATCAATTTTCTGCCGTCGATTTCGACCGGAACAAACACGCCCGGAATCGCGCAGCTCGCCCGAATCGCCAAGGATAAATCGCCCGTATTTTTCAAAACTATTTCTTCGCCCGTTTCCAAATCGCAGGCAATCGAAGCGAACGGAATCGGCAGCTTTTCAAATTTATTGACGGGAAAATGCTGTTTGATAAACGCGCCCATTGCGGCGTTTGACAATAAACCTTTCGGCGAAAAGGAAAATCCGGTCATATTATACCAACTGATTTTGCGGCTTATCCTGATGATTTCCGCGACGCTCAAACCGGCGGCAATCGCGCCGCCCGCAAACGAACCGGCGCTCGTTCCGGCGACGAAATCAATCGGAATATTGTGCGCGGCTAAAATCTTCAAAACACCCAAATGCGCGAAACCGCGCGCCGCGCCGCCGGATAAAGCCAAGCCGATTTTCTTCCGCTCC
Organism: Acidobacteriota bacterium; assembly: GCA_030857325.1. GTDB lineage: Bacteria > Acidobacteriota > Blastocatellia > Pyrinomonadales > Pyrinomonadaceae. Next base: position 1,933 of record JALZOE010000240.1, on the reverse strand, counting down.
ATAATTTTTCGGTGAAAAACTAAAAGTGAATAGTGAAAAGTTGAGAAATGAAAATCTGAAGTCGTTTCTTTACTTTCAGTTTTTCACTATTCACTTTTGACTGCTATATTCTATCATTTAACAAACATTTAATTTATGACTCCAGCCGAAAAAATTTCCTTTTTACGAGAAACAAGCAGCGCCGATATTGCGGCGGGAAGCAACGCGTGTCCGGTTTGTTCGCGCGACGTGCGCGGCGAATTCGTGCCGCTTCTGGCTTTGTCCGAAGATTTGCGGCATTTAGTCGTCGCCAACGCGCCGGACACTTTGGATTTTGAAGCCGTCTGCGCTCGCTGCGCGCGTCTTTTCGAGCGCGCCAAGGAACATATTTTGAGCGACGCGGCGATGAATAAAGACGGCTCGTTCGTTCTCTCGACGCCGCTGCGGCTCGACGGCGACGAACGCTTTACCGGAAAAGGCGTAACAATCGCTTTTCTCGATTCGGGTTTTTACCCGCACGCCGATTTGACGACGCCGACAAATCGCATTCTGGCATATCAGAATATGAACACGCCCGACGGCGAAATCGCATCGCTTTTCGACACCGATGTTGCGAGCTGGCACGGAATGATGACATCGGTCGTCGCGGCGGGAAACGGCAGCTTGTCGAACGGTTTTTATCGCGGCATCGCGCCGGAAGCCAACGTCGTGCTGGTAAAGTTGGCGCGCACGGGCAGAATTACCGAGCGAAACATTCAGAACGGTTTGGAATGGATTTTGGAAAACCGGACGAAATACGACATTCGCGTGGTCAATATCTCGGCGGGCGGCGATTTCGAGCAGAGCTATCTGCACGATTCGCTGTCGAAAACGGTGGAAGAATGCGTGGCGCACGGCATAACGGTTGTCTGCGCGGTCGGCAACGCCGGACATCTGCCGACGCATCCGGTTTTTCCGCCCGCCAGCGCGCCGTCGTCAATCGCCGTCGGCGGACTCGACGATAAAAATTCAATCAATCGCGCAAGACGCGGAATGTATCGTTCTTCTTACGGTCCGACTTTGGACGGTTTTCAAAAACCGGAAGTTATCGCGCCGTCGATTTGGGTTCCCGCGCCGATTCTGCCGAACACGCCGACGGCGCAGCAAGCCAGTTTGCTCGAAACACTCGACAAAGCCGAAGACGCGAAACTGCATTCGATAATCGAAGCAAACCCGGAAATCGAACCGGATTTGGACGCCGCGCTCGACCGTCCGGCGTATATGATTCGGCAGATTATCGCTCTGAAATTACAGCAGGAGAGCGTCATCAATAAAAATTATAAATTCGTTGACGGAACGAGTTTCGCCGCGCCGATTGTGTCAAGCGTCGCCGCGCAGATGCTCGAAGCGAATCCGAATTTAACGCCGCAGCAAATCAAACGCTTTTTAATACTGACCGCCGAGCGCCTGCCCGGTTACGAAACCGACCGCCAGGGCTGGGGCGTTATCGACCCGCGCCGCGCCGTCGAGATGGCGCTTTCTTTCGGCTAAATCGGCTTGGGAGCGCAGGCAGGATGCCTGCGCTCCCAGTATTTGTTATTTATTTGTAAAATTATAAAGCAGGATTCCGACCGCCTGAACGCTGCGGTCGCCGATTTTAACCGGATTGATTTTCGATTGGCGGGCGGCGGCTTCGGCGGGCGCGCGCAAAAGAGCGTTGCCGCGGGTCGCTTTAGCCGACGTTACGTTTCCCGATTCGTCAATCAAAACCTGCACGGCAACCTGTCCCGACGCGCCCATTTGTCTGGCAAGCGGCGGGTAAGCCGGTTTCGGCAGATTTACGGCGCGCCCGTTTAAGACGCCGGCGTTGACGGGGCGAGTGTCCGGCGTGACCGAAGGCGTCGGTCGCGCGGGTGGCGGCGGCGGCGGCAGTGTCGGCGTGGCGGTCGGTCTCGGAGCGGCAGGCGATGGCGAT
>JALZOE010000024.1 GCA_030857325.1 Acidobacteriota bacterium | reverse complement strand
CCTTTTGCCCGTCAACTCCGCTTTGCCTACAGCTAAAACCTTCCGCCAGAATAAGCGGCTCGTGTTTCCCGGACACGAGCCGCACTTCCTTTTTATAAAGGATAAAAATTTTATCTTTACTTGCTTACAATTCACGATTTACTATTGACGATTGACGATTTACTATTTTCTGTAAATGAATAATTATCGAATTTTTTATTCGCCTTATTATTACGCCGACATCGGCGCAGAACACGTTTTTCCGATAAAAAAATTTGAACTCGTCCGCGACAGACTTCTTGCCGGGAAAACTTTGCGAAAAGCGGAAATTGTCGAGCCGCAAGCGGCGGATATAGAAGATGTTCTGCTTGTTCACGACAAAGATTACGTTTTACGGCTTCGCAACGGAAACTTGACGGCGAAGGAAGTTCGACGATTGGGTTTGCCGTGGTCTGAAGCGCTCGTAAGACGTTCGTTCCTGGCAACTTCCGGCACAATCGACGCGGCGAAACACGCTTTGAAGTCGGGCGTTTCTTCAAATCTCGCGGGTGGAACACATCACGCATTTCCCGACAGAGGCGAAGGTTTCTGCGTTTTAAATGATATCGCCGTCGCCGTTAGAGTTCTGAAGAAGGAAAATTCAGCGCGCCGCTTTTTAATTGTCGATTTGGACGTTCATCAAGGAAACGGCACGGCTTTTATTTTCAGAGACGACGAGAGCGTTTTCACTTTTTCGATGCACGGCGCGAAAAATTATCCGCTTTTTAAGGAAAAATCGACTCTCGACATCGAATTGCCGGACAAAACAAACGATAAGGAGTATCTCGAAACCTTGAACGAAGCCTTGCCGCGCATTTTTCTGCATAATCCCGATGTTATTTTTTATTTAGGCGGCGCAGACCCGTTTGAAAAAGATAAGCTCGGCAGACTCGGTTTGACGATTGAAGGTTTAAGACAGCGCGACGAAATGGTTTTGGAATTTGCCCGCGAGCGCGAAGTTCCGATTGTAACCACGATGTCGGGCGGTTACGCTCTCGATATAAACGACACGGTTGAAATTCACTGCAACACGATTCGGGCGGTGAAAAAAGTTTTCGGCGCTTTTCAGACGCAGAAGGCAATCGCTTAAATCTGTGCTTCCACAAAATCGTTTACTGCATCGACGGCTTTTTCGACAACGCTTTTCTCGCTTTTGAAAGCTAACATTTCTACGGCTTTATTTAACTTAACCCATCGCGCTTCGGCGACTTCATCGTCGTGATTTGCCACATCGCCGCCGGTATATTTCAAAAGAAAAAAGTGGACTAGTTTATGAAAACGCACGCGCTCGCCCAGATTTTCGCCGACATACCAGTATTCGATTGTTTCGATTTCAGACAGCAGTTCGGTTTCGATTCCGGCTTCTTCGCGCACTTCGCGCACTGCTGCGATTTCCGGCGTTTCGCCCGCATCAATAATTCCTTTTGGCAACTGCCAGCGAAGACTCGGTTTAGCTGAAATAATCGCGATTTCCGCTTCGCCGTCGTTGTGTCGAAAGGCAACGCCGCCCGCCGAAATCTGTTCGACCGCGCGAAGTTTTGGAGATTTATCCGATTTTTCGTTTTTCATCGCTTTAATGCTTCTTCGACCGCTTTATCCAAATCGTTTTTAATTTTTAAATCGAAGCCGACAAACTTACGAATTAGCTTGCCGTCGCGGTTAAAAACGGCGGTTTGCGGAATTTCGCTTTTGTCGGCGAAAATGAATCGCAAAAGCTCGTCTTCGGGAGTGGCGAGAATGTAATTTATTTTTAACCTTTCGGCAAAAGCCGGAACTTTCGCCAAATCTTCCTCGTCGCCGGCGTGCAGTCCGACGATTTGCAGATTTTCCGCGCCGTATTTAGCTTGCAGTTCGTTCAAATGCGGAATTTCGTCGAGACACGGCGGGCAATATGTCGCCCAAAAATCGAGAACGACGGCTTTTCCTTTCAAGTCGGCGAGTTTCTGCGTTTTTCCGTCAAAATCGCTCCACGTCATTTCGCCGAGCGGTTTTGACGGCGGCATCGGCAGATTCGTCTGCGGAACGCCGCCGCTCGCCGAAATCGGTTTATCTGAAATCGAAACCGGCGGCGCGGACGGACGACAACCGACGAGTAAAAACGAAAAAAGCAAAAGGTAAAAGGTAAAACGCTTCATAAGAAGTAAATGGTAAATCATTTTTAATGGTAAACGGTAAACGGTAAATGGTAAATAGAGGAACTTGTCTTTCATTTACCATTTACCGTTTACCGTTTACCATTTATTAATGAGTTTTTATCCGCCGAAAATAGACGAAAAATTCAGGCGTTCGCAAAACGTCGGCAAATTGCCGGACGCAAACGCCGTCGGGACAAGCGCGAGTTTTGTTTGCGGCACGTTCGTCAGATTTTATCTGCGGATTGAAAAAGACACTAAAGAAATCGTTGAAGCGCGGTTTAAAACCAGCGGCTGCGGATTTATGATTGCGGCGGCTGAAGTTTTGTGCGACAAAATCGTCGGCGGAAAACTCGTAGAACTTCACGGTTTTGACAAAAGCGTTTTGCGGGACGAAATCGAAAACGCGCTCGGACAATTTCCCGAACCGCGAGCGCATTGTCTCGAAACTTGTTTTGAATCTTTGCAGTCGGCGTTTGCCGATTTCAGGACTTTTCAAATCGAAGAATGGACGGGCGAAAAGGCTTTGATTTGCACTTGTTTCGGCGTCTCCGAAGAGACGATTGAAAATCTGGTCAGGGAAAATTCGCTCGAAACAATCGAAAAAGTAACCGACGCGTGCGGCGCGGGCGGCGGCTGCGGTTCGTGCCAGCCGCTGATTCAGGAAATTTTAGACGAACAAACAATTTTCGGCTGAAAATCGAAGGCGGTAAACGACGTAAATAACGCTTAAAATATTTCCGAAAACGCTTTCCGCCGAAACATACTCGTTTAAATGCCGCTTTTCAATTGTGTTATAATCGGGAACGATTTTTGTTAAAAGTAGAAAAATTAAGAATTAAAAGTTATACAAATATTATACAATGGACGACTCCGCTAGTAGTTTTTTAATGTTTTTCGCCGCCGAAGCCGCAACCGCCGTCGAGCCTGCCTCCTTAATTACCACAGCCTTAAATCTTTTGCTGGTTATTTTTCTGGTTCTGGCTAACGGTTTTTTCGTCGCGTCCGAATTTTCGCTCGTGGCGGTCAGGAAATCGCGCATCGAGGCACTGGCTGCTGAAGGCGATAAAGCCGCGCAGAGAGTTTTGGCGCTTCTCAACAACCTCAACGCTTATATTTCCGCCACGCAACTCGGCATAACCTTGGCTTCGCTCGGATTGGGATGGGTCGGCGAACCGGCTGTCGCCGCGCTTTTAGAGCCGTTTTTGATTCGCATCGGCGAAATGACGGGAATGACGTTTTTAGCTTCCGGCGCGGTTCTGCACACGATTTCCTTTACTATCGCGTTTTCGTTTATCACTTTTCTGCACATCGTTTTCGGCGAGTTAGCGCCGAAAACCGCCGCGCTCGAAATTTCGGAAAGAGTTGCGATGGTTATCGCGCTGCCGCTTCAGCTTTTCTATAAAACTTTTTCTTACCCGATTCGCATGCTCGATTGGACGGGAACGAAAACCGTGCGTCTTTTCGGGCTGCACCCGTCGGGCGAACACGGTTCGAGCTATACGGAAGACGAAATTCGTCAGCTCATCAATAAATCCGAAGAAAGCGGGCATCTGAACAAAGAAGAACGGCAGCTTATCAACAAAGTTTTCGAGTTTTCCGACACGACCGTAAAGGAAGCGATGATTCCGCGCACGGAAATCGTCGGCATTCAGGCGACTTCGACGCTCGAAGAAATCGCGCTCGCTTTTCACCAGAACGGTTACTCGCGTCTGCCGGTTTATCGCGGCTCGCTCGACGACGTGGCGGGCATCATCCACAGTAAAGACGTGATGCGTTATCTGCTCAGCCCGAAAGATTTCCGGTTAGAGAAGGTTTTGCAAAAGCCGATTTATATTGTCGATACGGCGCGGCTCGAAGACGTTCTGCGTCAGATGCAGCGCGCCAAAGCGCATTTCGGCTTCGTCGTTGACGAACACGGCGGCGTCGAGGGAATTATAACTTTGGAAGACCTTTTGGAAGAAATCGTCGGCGATATTTCCGACGAACACGACGAAGAAGTCAACGAACAAATCAGACACGAGTCGGACGGAAATTATATGCTCGACGGTAATCTCGCCGTTCGCGACCTCAACCGCCGTCTCGGATTAAATCTGCCGGTTTCGGACGGCTACACGACAATCGCGGGATTTTTGATGAGCGAATCCGGCGAAATACTTAAAGAAGGCGAAAGCGTAAGTTTTAACGGAAACACATTTACAATCAAAAAAGTCGCTAAACGACGCATTTTGAAGGTTTGGCTGGAAAACTCGCAGGAAGAAGTGTTTGAAGTCAGCCAATAAGCCACCCGAAAAAAGAAAGGTTTATGCCGGAAAAGAAATGATTTGATGTTTTCAGTCGGAGCGCGGACAGGATGTCCGCGCTCCCGGTGAAAAAGCTCTGCAATAAATAAATTAAAATGAAAAAACATTTGTTGTTATTATTGTTGTCTTCGGTTTTTTTGGCGAATGTCGGCAAGGCGCAGGACACGGACGACGACAACGCTCCAATCAAAGTCGATACGGTTTTGTTGACGATGCCGCTGACCGTCAGCGACAGGAGCGGACGTAATATTCCCGGATTGAAAAAGGAAAACTTTTCAATTTTACAAGACGGAATAGAGCAGAATATCGAGTATTTTTTCAACCAAGAAGCGCCGATGAACGTCGCCGTTTTGATTGACACGAGCGCCAGCACAAAAGAGGTTTTGGATAAAATCCAGAAAGCCGCCCGCGATTTCGTTAAAATCCTGCGTCCCGAAGATAAAGGAATAATCGTCGGCTTCGATTATCAAACATTGTTTTTAAGCGAGCTGACATCCGACCGGAACAAACTGTCGAAAGCAATTAATCAAACCCGCATTGCCGACCGAGACGGTTCGGATATGAACGAGGCGATTTTCAACGTCGTCAAAAATTACTTTTCCGCCTTCAAAGGCAGAAAAGCGGTTATCGTCCTCAGCGACGGAATGGTTATGCGGCGCGCGCTTTCAACACAGCAAACTCTCGATACGCTCCAAAAATCCGACACGGTATTTTACCCGATTATCTTCAAAACAAAATTTTCATCCGCAGCCAGAGCAAGCGCGACGGCAAATAAAACCAAACCGCTGTCGATTAAAATGCTGGAATTTCTTGCCGAAGAAACCGGCGGCAGCGTTCACGAAAAAGACGCCGCGAATTTAAAAGAAGCGTTTGAAAGCATAGTCGCTGAAATGAAAAAACAATACTTGTTAGGCTTTTACCCGCAGAAAACCGAAAAGGGAAAATCTTCCGGCTATATCAGAATCGCCGTCGATAGAAAAGACTTGACGGTAAAGACGAAAAAAAAGTGGAATTAAAAACAGAATGATTGAGAAAATAAACGTATCGCCTTCAAAATTACCAAAGACGAAAAAATAAATTCAAAAATATTTTTGTTCAATCTCAAACCTTCTAACCTCTAAAGTAAAACAAACAAAGCGTCAACCACCAAGGTTTTTGTCTTTTTCACGGTTTCACGTTAAATTTAACCGGCAGTATTTCATAATTTTTTCTAACGGAGTCATATATAAAATGAGTTTAATCGAACAGGTTTGGGCGCGTGAGATTTTGGATTCGCGCGGAAATCCGACGGTCGAAGCGGAAGTTATTCTGGAAGACGGCACGACGGGACGCGCCGCCGTTCCGTCGGGAGCGTCAACTGGCGAGAACGAAGCGGTCGAACTGCGCGACGGCGACGCGGGGCGTTATATGGGCAAAGGCGTCTTAAACGCGGTCAAAAACGTCAACGAGAAAATCGCGTATGAAATCGAAGGAATGGACGCGCTCGACCAGACGGCGATTGACGAAGTTTTGCTGGCGCTCGACGCTACGGAAAACAAATCGAATCTCGGCGCAAACGCGCTTTTAGCCGTTTCGATGGCGGCGGCGCGCGCGGCGGCGTCGTTTCAGGAAATGCCGCTCTACCGTTACCTCGGCGGCGTCAATGCCAAAACTCTGCCCGTTCCGATGATGAACATTATCAACGGCGGCGCGCACGCCGACAACAACGTCGATTTTCAGGAATTTATGATTATGCCCGTCGGCGTCGAATCTTTTTCCGAAGCGTTGAGAGCGGGCGCGGAGATTTTTCACAATTTGAAATCGGTTCTAAAATCGCGCGGGCTGGCGACGGGCGTCGGCGACGAAGGCGGTTTCGCGCCGAATCTGAAATCGAACGAAGAAGCGATTGAAACGATTTTAGAGGCAATCGAGAAAGCCGGTTACACGGCGGGCGAAGACATTATGCTCGCGCTCGACCCGGCGGCAAGCGAATTTTTCGACGGCACGAATTACGTTTTCAAAAAGTCGGACAAGCGCGTGCTTTCGTCCGACGAAATGGTTCAGTATTGGGCTGATTGGTGTGCCAAATATCCGATTATCTCGATTGAAGACGGTTTGGCGGAAAGCGATTGGGACGGTTGGACGCGCATTACCGAACAATTGGGCAAAAAGATTCAGCTCGTCGGCGACGATTTATTTGTAACGAATGTCGAGTTTTTGCAAAAGGGAATTGACACGGGCGCGGCAAACTCCATCTTGATAAAAGTCAATCAAATTGGCACGTTGACCGAAACGCTGGACGCCATCGAACTTGCCAAAACCAATAATATGACCGTCGTTATCTCGCATCGCTCCGGCGAGACCGAAGATTCTTTTATCGCCGATTTAGCCGTCGCCACCAACGCCGGACAAATCAAAACCGGCTCGCTTTCCCGCTCCGACCGCATCGCCAAATACAATCAACTGCTCAGAATCGAAGAAGATTTAGGCAGCGGCGCGAAATATTTGGGACGACGGGCATTTTATCAAATCAAGCAATGAAGATTTTAATCATCGGCGGAACGAAATTCCTGGGTCGTCATCTCCTGACTGCGGCGCAGAATCGCGGTCACGAGGCGACGCTTTTTAATCGCGGCAGACATTCGCAGGAATCTTTTGAAAATGTCGAGCAGATTTACGGCGACCGCAATCAGGATTTGGACAAATTAAGCGGGCGCGTCTGGGACGCGGTTATCGACACTTGCGGTTATCTGCCGCAAACGGTAATGGCGTCAGCGGAAGCATTGAAAAATTCGGTCGGGCAATATGTTTTCATTTCCAGCATTTCGGCATACGCCGATTTCAGCGTCGCTGATTACGATGAAACCGCGCCGACGGCGAAACTAACCGATGTGCAGCGGAAACAAGCGGACACAGTTGACCTGAAAGGCGAAATTACCGGCATCACGCTCGGCGAAATTTACGGCGGACTGAAAGCCGCGTGCGAAACCGAAGTCGAAAAAGCGTTTCCAAACAGTTCTGTTATTGTCCGTTCCGGCTTGATTGTCGGCGCGTTAGACCCGACCGACCGTTTTACATACTGGGCGATGCGCGTTTCGGAAGGCGGCGAAATTTTAGCGCCGGGCGCGCCGAATCGTTTCATACAGCTTATCGACGCGCGCGATTTGTCCGAATGGATAATCGAAATGATTGAAAATCGGGAAACCGGAATTTACAACGCGACCGGCAAATCGTTTGAGTTGACGATGGAAAAGATGCTCGCGGAAATAGAAGCGGTTAGCGAAGCCGACGCATTTTTTACTTGGGTCAATGAAGATTTTCTGAAACGTGAAAATATCCAGGAATGGAGCGAGATGCCCGTTTATCTAGCTGAATCGGAAAAAGAAATGCACGGTTTTTTATCGGCAAACGTCGATAAAGCCGTTGCGAAAAATTTACGGTTTCGCCTGCTGAGCAATACGATAAACGAAACGATTCGCTGGCGCAAAACCAAAAGCGACCCGATGAAAGCCGGAATTTCACGGGAGAGAGAAAGCGAATTGCTTGTAAAATGGCACGGAGAAAATTAAATTTATGTTTCTTGTTATCGGCACAAAATACATCACCTGGGGTTCGCAGAAAACCGACGAAACGATTCGGTGCAGCACTTGCGGCGCGCTCGCGCAATTTATCGAAAAAACCGGAATGCGTTTTATCACGCTCTTTTTCGTCGTTCCGACAATTCCGATTAGCGGCACGACGAAGTTGATTGAATGCCCGAACTGCAAGGCGCGGTTTCAGACCGAATAATGAAAAACATTCTATTAATTTTCAGCCTTTTGCTTTCCTCTTGTGTTGAATATAGGAAGCCTGAACTTTCAATTCCCGACAAAACACGGGATGAAATTTTTCAGCGGTTTGTAAATCCGCTCACCGACAAATACGAACTTAAAAATTTAAGAGAAGAATATTTATCGGGAGATGATTTTGAAGTCAGAGTTTGGGTTACAGCCTTTGAAATTGACGGATTTATTTTAAAGCGAACAACAGGTAATTGGTCAGCCGTTGCAATAAAGGAAATAAACTGCAAAGAGTTTAATTATTACCCGAAAGATAAACTGTATAAATTAGGAAAAATTAATCTTAAGACTCCAAAATCAGGTTGGCAAAATACGTGGCAAAAATTAGTTGAAACGGGAATTCTTGATTTGCCCGATTCGGACGATATTTCATATATTGACGGTATGGGCTACGCTACCGAAATTAATCAGAATGGAAAGTATAGAACTTACATCTACAGCAATCCTAATTTACAAAAAACTGAAGAAGCAAAACAGATGATGAAAATCGGTGAAATTATTGCCGATGAATTTGGGTTATATAACTTTAAAGTTAGTTCTTTGTGTCTTGAAAAATGAAGCAAAATTTAGAATGGCAAGATGGGGAATTTACAATCAGCACAGACCGCAATCGTCTGCAAATCGGCGCGATTCATAAATTTTTATCAGAAGAAAGCTATTGGGCGCAGGAGCGGACGTTGGAACAAACGACGCGGGCGATAAAAAATTCCTTGCCTTTCGGTGTGTATAAAGGTGAAAATCTAGTTGGCTTTGCGCGCGTCGTTACCGACTACGCGACGTTTGCTTATCTCGGCGACGTTTTTATTTTGGAAGAATTTCGCGGAAAAGGTTTGAGCAGACGGCTGATGGGAACGATTCTGGCGCATCCCGATTTGCAAAATTTCCGGCGCTGGATTTTAGCGACCAGAGACGCGCACGCGCTTTACGAAAAATCTGGTTTCGCCGCGCTGAAATTTCCCGACCGCTGGATGGAAAAAACCGCGCCGAATGCTTATTGATTCGTCCTTTGTCATTAGTCATTTGTCCTTTGCTGTTGAGCTTAAATCGAATTTTCAATTTTCGCTCACTTCACGAAGGACAAATGACTAATGACCAAAAATTTATGAAAAGACTGCTCGCGCTTATAATTCTCGACGGCTGGGGACATTCGCCGAAAAGAGAAGGCAACGCCATTGCTCTGGCGCACACGCCTTTTTACGACGAAACCAACGAGAAATATCCGAAAACCTATCTCGCCGCCGCCGGTTTGCGCGTCGGTTTGACGCCGGATACGCCCGGCAGTTCAGAGGTCGGACATTTGAATATCGGCGCCGGGCGCATTGTTCAAACCGATGTCGCCAACATTTCAAACGCCGTCCAGACAGGCAATTCTTTGAAAACAAAGTTCTTAAAGACGCCTTTATCAAAGCGCGCGCCGTCAGTTCCGCCGTTCATTTAATCGGACTGCTTTCGGACGGCGATGTTCACGCTTCGCCCGACAATCTTTTCGCGCTGCTCAGAATGGCGAAAAACGAAGGATTAAAAGATGTTTTTGTCCACGCGATTCTCGACGGGCGCGACGTTGCGCCGCGCACGGCGGACGTTTACGCCGAAGCGCTGGAAATAAAAATGGCGGACATCGGCGTCGGGCGCGTCGCCACGCTTTGCGGACGTTATTACGCGATGGACAAAGACCGGAATTGGGAACGCACCGCGCGCGCCTACACGATGCTCGTTCACTCGGAAGGCGAACGGGCGACAGACGCGGTTTCGGCGATTCGCGGCTCTTTTCTGCGCGGCATATCCGACGAATTTATTCAGCCGATTATTCTGGAAGAAAAGCCGGGCGTGCCAATCGCGTCAATCAAAAACAACGATGTCGTAATTTTTTTCAATCATCGCCCGGACAGTATGCGCCAGCTCGTCAAATCGCTTACCGTCTCCGACGCGGGCGAGCCGACAGCCTTGAGCAAGCCGAAAATCGAAGTCGTCTGCCTGACCGAATACGACCGCCAGTTTAATTTGCCGGTCGCCTTCAAACAAAGCAGCGAAGACAACGTTCTGGCAAAAGTTTTTGCGGAAAACGGGGTTTTAAACTGCCGCGTAACCGACACGGAGAAATACGCGCACGTAACATATTTTTTCCAACGGCGGCGTCGAACTCGAACATCCGTGCGAGCAGCGCGTCGTCGTTCCGTCGCTGAAAATAACGGCGGCGGAGACTCAGCCGGAAATGAGCTGTTTTAAGGTTACGGACAAACTTCTGCGCGGTCTCGAAGCCGAAGAAAACGATGTTTTCGTCGTCAATCTCGCCGCCTCCGATATGGTCGCGCACACGGAAAACCTGGAAAAAACCATCGAATCGGTGCAGTTTGTCGATACGTGTCTCGGCGGTATTTTAGAGAAAATCCGCGAATTTGACGGCGTGGCGATTATCACGTCCGACCACGGAAACTGCGAGGAAATGGCGGACTTACTGGCGGGCGAGCCGAACAACGCGCACACGATTAACCCGATTCCGTTCCATTTAATTGACGAACGGGCGGTCGATTTAAAGTTGCGCGAGAACGGCGCGCTCGAAGACATCGCGCCGACGATTCTGGGGATTTTAGGCATCGAAAAACCGCAGGCGATGACCGGCAGAGATTTGCGCGAGATTTAATACGCGGGATTTGAAATTTAATATCCGCATAGCTGCGAGTTTAAATTTAACTTTTTCATTTTGAATTTCAATCCGGCGCGGTCTTAAATTCCGCATTCTTAACACTTCCGGCGAAACGTTTTGTAATTAATTTCTAATCAGGCTGTGTTATGCTATATAATAGCGGCAAATATGCCGAACGGATAAAATTTTCAGTTGCACAGGCGACATTCCCAAACTAAAAAATCACGAAGAGCTTGTAATAAATAATCGGCTAAATCATTATCGGCTAACGCTTCGGCTGTTTCCGCAGTCGGCAGGTTTTGCCGCCGCGTTTGCCGGTTTTAATCGACAACGACAAAGCTGCGATTCACATCGGAATGAGAACGTCGAAACTTGAATCGTTTTGATTATGGACATAAGCGCGGCGTAACGCTAAAGACTTCAGCGCGACCGGAGTTGTCCCGGCGGCGTTCCGAAATTTTGAATAACCACGAAGTATTTGATAATGAAATTAGTTATTAAACTCAAACAACATAAATTAAAATCGCAAAAATTATTTTTCCTTTTATCAATCGTCTCGCTTTTGTTTTTCTCGTCGTGTCATACGGCGGACGACGCCGCGAGAAGCGAAAGCCGGACGGAGGAAGAACAGTCGCCGCCCGACCAGACGGTTGCCAGTTTCGACGTTCCGGCGTCGGATATAAATCTCGCCAAACCTTTGCAGATTTCGACCGAGCCGAAAGATGCTGCCTTGTGCGAGCAAATCAATCGAACAATCGAGCAGAGCGAATACGCCAATGCGCGCTGGGGCGTGTTTGTTTTGAGTCTCAAAGACGGGCGAATCGCCTGCGCGCGAGACGGGCGACAGCTTTTTAATCCGGCTTCGATTCAGAAAGTTTTGACTTCGATTGTCGCGCTCGACAAGCTCGGCGCCGATTTTCGTTTCAAAACTTCGGTTTTCGCGCCAGTTCAAATCGACGCCGACGGCACTTTGAACGGCGATTTAACCGTTTACGGAACGGGCGCGCCGGATTTTAACGCCGAGGCGATGGACAATTTAATTAGCCAATTGCAGGCGAAAGGGTTAAAGCGCGTTCGGGGAAATATCGTCGGCGACGACAGTTATTTTAAGGGAATAAATATCGGGGACGGCTGGACGTGGAACGAACTGCAATGGCATTACGGCGCGGAGGCGAGCGCGCTTTCATTTAAGGAAAACGTCGCGGGCGTTTATATGGACACCGACGGCAAACCGGCGGCTTCGTCCGATTTGATGGAAATTCGCGGCGAGGTCAAACCGACCGAGAACGGACAGACTCCGGCGTTCGGTGTTCAGCGCGGGCTGGAGAGCAACGAAGTTTACGTCTGGGGCAACGGCAAAAAGGCTTACGGAAAATTGTCGGTTCACGACCCGGCATTATTTACGGCGAGAAATTTCAAAAAATCTCTTGAAAATAAAGAAATCGCTGTCGAAGGCGAAGTTAAATCGGTCGGTTGGCGAACCGAAAACCGACCGGAAGTTACAAATACAAATGAACTTGCCGCCGTCGAAAGCAAGCCGCTCGGCGAGTTGATTCAGCGTTTCAATAAACACTCGGTCAATCTTTACGGCGAGCTGATTTTGCGCGCCATCGGCAAAAAATTCGGCGATACCGCGCCGGACGAAAGCCGCGAGATTCAGGAAATAAGGGGCGACGACGCGGCGGGCGCGGCGGTCGTCAAAAAATTTCTGCGCGAAAATAACGTCGCCGTCGAAGACCTTCAGATTCACGACGGCTCGGGTTTGTCGCGCCTCGATTTCGTCTCGCCCGAAGCCTTCGCGCGCGCGCTCGTCTATGCCGCTAAATCCAATTTCGCCGACGCTTTCATAAATTCTCTGCCGATTGCCGGAGTTGACGGAACTCTAGGCGGACGTTTGTGGAACGTAAAGGGCAGAATTTTAGCCAAAACCGGCACGATAACATTCGTCAATTCGCTCGCCGGATACGCCCAGGCAGACGACGAAACTTTCGCCTTCGCCATTATCGCCAACAACATCACGCGCAAAACCGGCGGTGTCAGAATCGTCGATAAAATTGCCCAAAGCATCGTCAAACAGGAAATCGATAAAGAGAAAAGTGAATAATGAATATAGTGCTGAGTGGTAAATGGTAAGTGGTAAATGAAAGGCAATTTCTTCTATTTACCATTTAACCTTTACCATTTAGCACTATTCCCGTTTTGTGTTAATCTTAGCGTTTTCATATCACAAAGCAGGGGAAAATTTAACGCACAAAATGGTTGAGGAATTAGTTTTCGACAACGCGGAAGAGCGCCGCAAGCACCGTAAAAACGGCGCGGGCTGGATAGAGGTTATTGTCGGTTCGATGTTTTCCGGCAAATCGGAAGAATTGATAAGAAGACTGCGGCGCGCGCAGATTGCGCGTCAAAAAGTTCAGGTTTTCAAACCGAAAATCGACAATCGTTATTCGGC
>JALZOE010000239.1 GCA_030857325.1 Acidobacteriota bacterium | reverse complement strand
TGCCAGCAGCGCGGGATTGTGAAAAGTCGGGCGTACGGCGACCATTAGTTCGAGCGTGTTCGTCACGGCAGTCAAAGCCGCCGCCGTTGACCACGCATCAAGCGATGGCGCGTCAACGCCTTTGATATCGTTGAGATTCAGTTCGGCGACGAGCGATAAATCGAAACCGATTTCTTCGGAACGCTGCGCGAGTCGTTTGACATAATTCCAACTCGCTTCCATTTTTTCGTCTTCGACGTTTCTCAGCCAACCGCCGAAGACCGGCATCCAGTATCCGTAGCGCATAATTCAATCTCCTTTTCTAAAAAATCCACAAGTTTTTCGTGCGGGTCAAACCCGATTAAATTCATCGCGTCGGCGACAAAATTCGACAGCGCGTTGATGTCGTAAAAAAGCGCATCTCCGTTTCTCTCGTCAATCAGATACTCGACACCGCCGACATCAATTTTTGCCACCGCGACAATACGTTCGACAGTTTCGATAATTTCCTGCGGCGGCTCGAATGATTCAATTCGCAAACCGCTTTTCGGCGCATCGGTCAGACACATTTCGCCGATAGCGGAAACACCACTTTTTTCCTGAGCGTCTTCGATTTGACAAATTTCCGCCGGACACAAATTGAAACTTTCTTCATTTGGATAAATTTTTATCGCGTATAAAAATTTGCCGCCGAGCGTTTCGACGCGGTTAATGTGTTCGCCTTTCTTTGGCGCAAACTCCTGGACGAGAGCTGTCGAATCAATTCCTAAATCGAGCAGATTTTCTCCAGCGGCGTTTTCCAAATCTTTTAATGAATCGAATTTTATGATTCCCGCGCCGCGCCCGCCGATATTGGGTTTGAAGACAATCGGGAACTCTAAATCTTTCGCGGCTTGGACTGCGGAAGCGGCGGAATTTATAACTCTGGTTTTTGGAGATTTCACGCCGAGCGATTCAAAATGCGCGGCTTGCAGAGCTTTGGAAATCTCGATTTGAAAAGCGTCGTAACCGTTGACGACGCGCACGCCCTGTTTTTCCAGACTCGCCAGAAGCCCGCGCGTGTAGAAAATCGCGCCGCCGTGTCCGCGCAGATAAGCCGACGCGCTCATTCGATTGAAAAAGAGCGAATAATTTTTCGCCGCGCTCGGATTGTAAAAATGATTTGCCGCGTCAATTTTCTCGTATTCGATTCCGCGCCGGTCGAGCGCGGCAAAAAGCGGGCGGAACCAATCCGAATGCTCGTAATAAATCGCGATTTTGTGGTCGTTCATATTTAAAAACAAAAGACCGCCGATAAATGAAGCGGTCTTTTAAGAAATACTTTTTGGCTGAAATTTTATTCCTTCGCGCCAAACCGCTCGCCGATCAAATTTCGACAATACGGGCAACACCATACAAATTTTTGCGCGAAAGAATTTTTCATTACGAATCTATGTTATTCACCGGAAGGATTTTATGTCAAGCCCAATGCAAAATTTACCGAACTCTCAAACATTTAAAAACGTCGGGAATAAAACTTCGCTCGCATTTTTGTTATAATCAGCCTTTTTATGAAAACTACAAAAACATCTTACCCGCGCAGCAAAATCAAAATTCTGCTGCTCGAAAACATTTCCGATTCGGCTGTCGAAGAATTAAACGCGAGCGGATATGCGGAAATAAAAAGACTGTCGGGCGCGTTGAGTGAAGCGGATTTAATCAAAGAAATCAAAGGCATTCACATTTTGGGCATCAGGTCGAAAACGCGCGTTACAGAAAATGTGTTGCAAAAAGCTGACAAACTTCTTGCCGTCGGCGCGTTTTGTATCGGCATCAATCAAGTTGATTTGCAAGTCGCAACCAAAAAAGGCATCGCCGTTTTTAACGCGCCGTATTCAAACACGCGCTCGGTTGCCGAACTCATCATCGGTTTGTGCGTGATGCTGATTCGCAAAATCACGGACAAAAACATCGCGGCGCACCAAGGCGTCTGGCTCAAAGAAGCCAAAGGAAGTTTTGAATTGCGCGGTAAAACTCTGGGAATTATTGGTTACGGAAATATCGGTTCGCAAGTTTCGGTGATGGCGGAAGCACTCGGAATGAACGTCGTTTATTACGACGTTTTGACAAAACTTCCGCACGGCAACGCAAAACAAATACGTGATTTGAAGGAATTGTTAAAACAATCAAATATCGTTACACTGCACGTTCCGTCGGACGCGACGACGCGCAATATGATAAACGAGAAAACTCTCGGCGCAATGCAGAAAGGAAGTATTTTTCTTAATTACTCACGCGGCGATGTCGTTGATTTGGACGCTTTAAGAAAGCATATCGAAAACGGTACGATTAGCGGGGCGGCGATTGATGTTTTCCCCGAAGAACCGGAGAAAAACGGCGACGAATTTTCTTCTGATTTGCAGAATTTGCGAAACGTGATTCTAACGCCGCACATCGGCGGCTCGACCGAAGAAGCGCAGGCGAATATTGGTTTGGACGTAACCGCAAAGCTGATAAATTACACGGAACTCGGCACGTCGAATGGCTCGCACACCGTTCCTGAATTAAACTTGCCGCCGCAAGCCGGAACGCATCGCATCCTGCACATTCACGAAAATATTCCCGGCGTTTTGGGCGAGATAAACTCGAAATTATTTGAAAAAGGAATTAACATTTTAGGTCAATATCTAAAGACGAATGACGAAATCGGTTATGTGATTCTGGATATTGATACGGAATTATCAAAGGAAGCCTTTGAAATTTTAAAGAAAGTTCGCGGAACGATAAAGACGCGAATGGTTTATTAAGATTATTTAGCCGCGGATTTGCGCGGACGGACGCGAATAAAAAATTCTTATACACAGATAAACATAGATTGACACAGATGAAAACCGGATAAGACAAATTTATTTTTCGTTTCTATGAATCTGTATTTATCTGTGAAAATCTGTGTTCATCTGCGGATAATATGTCTTTAATCCGCGTCATCGGCGGTAGTCCGCGGCTAATTTTCTCTTAAAATTCACTTATGAAAATTGTAATTCCTGGCGGCACGGGACAAGTCGGCACAATTTTAGCGCGGGCATTTCACGACGAAGGACACGAAACGATTGTTTTAAGCCGAAGCGCGTCGGAAAAATCGGATTGGCGGGTTGTAAAATGGGACGCGGAAACAATTAGCGATTGGGCAAGCGAATTTGAAGGCGCGGATGTTGTTATCAATCTCGTAGGGCGCAGTGTAAATTGTCGTTACACGCCGGAAAACCGTCGGGAAATAATCCAATCGCGCGTGAAATCAACAAAAGTTGTCGGCGAGGCGATTGCCAAAGCGTCGAATCCGCCGCGTGTTTGGCTGCAAGCCTCAACCGCGACAATTTACGCGCATCGCTTTGACGCGCCGAACGATGAATTAACGGGAATTATCGGCGGCAGTGAAGCCGACGCGCCGGACACCTGGAATTTCAGCATTGATGTCGCAAAGGCTTGGGAAAAGGCGGCGAACGAAGTGAACACGCCGCGCACGCGCAAAGTTTTACTGCGTTCGGCAATGACGATGAGTCCCGACAAAGGCGGAATTTTCGACGTAATGGTCGGACTTGTCAGAAAAGGTTTAGGCGGAACTTCGGGCGACGGCAGGCAATATCTTTCGTGGATTCACGACGCGGATTTTATACGTTCGATTCAATGGTTTATCGAACACGAAGAAATGTCGGGAGCAGTCAATCTTGCCGCGCCGAATCCTTTGCCGAATAAGGAATTTATGAAAATTTTGCGGGAAGCGTGGGGAATTTCCTTCGGGCTTCCCGCAAACAAGTTGATGCTCGAAATCGGCGCGATTTTTATGCGGACGGAAACGGAATTGGTTTTGAAAAGCCGCCGCGTCGTGCCGACCAGATTGCTCGAATCAGGCTTTGAATTTGAATTTCCGACTTGGGCGGAAGCGGCACGCGACCTTTGCCGGAGATGGCGAGAGGAGAATTGAAATGCAAAGTAAAATAATTTTTTCGCCGCTGTTTTCGTAATTTGACGGTGTTTGAAATTTTGTGCCGGTAAAAATCGCTTACGAAATTTTTACTTAACGGGGTCAATCCGCACGTCTTTTAAGACAAACGGATAAATTTCTTGCCTTTGTTCATCGGGTCGGGCATATGGGAAAAACCGCCCTCGAAGTGGTCAACATATTTGACCGTTCCCGAAAGGCGCACTTTATCGGTTATCGGGTGTTGATTTCCCTCGTTATCAATAAGCTTCAATTTGCTTTCGTCAATTTCATACTGTGTAGTTTTATAAATCACATCCTTGCCTTCTCCCTGAGTGGGCATAATGACCTCGTTTTTTCCCTCGCCCAGACTAATTTCAACATCCGCCAGATTGTCGCCTCCGCTTTTGGGCTGCGTGGAAATTTCCAGAGTTACGACTCCGGCTTTGACATCGGTCGTCTCTTTCGGATAAATAAAACCTTCTAAAGCGATGCGTTTGTTGTGGTAATCGGTTTTGTGATTTAAAGTTTCGTCAACGTATTTTTTGGATGATTCCTTGATTAGCTCGCCCGGCGAGTTATCTGTGCAGGAAGCCACGAAAAGCAAGCCAGCGATAACCAAAGTTAAAAGAATTGTATTTTTCATATTATTTTTTATAATTAACGGTTAAACCGCCCGGTTTCAGTCGAATAATTTATCCTATTGCCGACGACGGCTTCAATTTATTTCCCGAAATCGGGTTTTCTTTATTTTCGTCCCGCGCAGATATGTATTTAATTTAGTATAAACTACAATAAAGTCAAGAATTTCACGATTTCCATAAAATTTTTAACTATGAGAATTGCTGTTTTACCGTTTATATTTTTGCTTTTCGTCGCAGTCGCCGACGCGCAATGGCGACAACAAACGGTTGATACAAAAGCGAGTTTGCGCGGTTTGAGCG
>JALZOE010000238.1 GCA_030857325.1 Acidobacteriota bacterium | reverse complement strand
GAATAACTGTGGCGCAGGACGACGATTTCCTGTCTGCCCGTCGCCAATTTCGCCGCCATAATCGCCGTGTCGTCGGCTTCCGTTCCGCTCGACGTGAAAAAAGATTTCTTCAAATCTCCCGGCGTGATTTCGGCGAGCTTTTCGGCTAAATTCGATTGATTCTCGTTCGCGTAAAGCGCGGAAGTGTGTTGAATCTTATTAACCTGCTCGATTATCGCGGCATTGATTTTCGGATTCGCGTGTCCGACGCTGACGGTTAAAACGCCGCCGAAGCAATCTAAATATTTATTGCCCGCGTCGTCCCAAACATATTCGCCTTCGCCTTTAACCAGCGCAACCGGCTCTTGATAATAAGTAGCGACTGCGGGAAAAAGAAATTCTTTATGTTTGCGGACGGCTTCTGAAACGGTTGTTTTTTGTTCGGTTGAATTCATAATTTATTAGTTTAATACAAATTTCCCTCGCGCTTTCTTCCCGTGTAATCGACGTAGACGACTTTCGTTTCCGTGTAAAATTCTAAAGACGCCGAACCTTGTTCGCGCGCGCCGATGCCGGTCATCTTCGTGCCGCCGAACGGAATGTGGGCTTCGCCGCCGGTGGTCGGCGAGTTGACGTGCGTCATTCCGGTTTCGATTTCGTGAACAAAACGGAAAATCAGATTCGGGTCGTTCGTGAAAATCGAAGACGTTAAACCGTAGTTTGAATCGTTGGCGGCAACCATCGCTTCGTCAAAATCCTTGACACGTAGAACCGACAAAACGGGTCCGAAAATTTCTTCCTGCGCGATTCGCATATCGGGCGTAACTTTATCGAAAACCGTCGGCTCGATAAAGTAGCCGTTTTCCAGATTTTCGCCGCTCGCCCGGTTGCCGCCGCACAATAATTCCGCGCCGTCTTCGCGCCCGATGTCGATGTATTCCAAGACGTTTTTAAATTGCTTTTCGTCAACAATCGGTCCCATTTCCGTATGTTCATCCGCGCCGTCGCCGATTCGCATTTTTTGAGCGCGTTCGACTATTTTGGAAACGAATTCGTCGGCGATTTTGTCAATCACGACGGCGCGGGAAGTCGCCGTGCAGCGTTGTCCGGTCGAGCCGAACGCGCCCTGCGCGGTCGATTCGACAGCCAAATCCAAATCGCAGTCTTCCAACACGACGACCGGATTTTTGCCGCCCATTTCGCACTGCACTTTCGCGCCGCGCCTTGCGGCTTGCTCGTATAATTTAATTCCGGTGGCGGTCGAACCCGTAAAGGAAATTGCTTTTACGGCAGGATGATTAACAATCTCGTCGCCGATTTCCGCGCCCGCGCCCAAAATTAAATTCAAGACGCCTTTGGGCAATCCGGCTTCTTCAAAAAGCTCGCAGACGCGGACGGCGGTTGCGGGCGTCGCTTCGGCTGGTTTGAAAACGATTGTGTTTCCGGCAACCAGCGCGGGCGCGATTTTCCAGACGGGAATCGCCACGGGGAAGTTCCAGGGCGTGATAAGCGCGACGACGCCGTGCGGTTCTTTTATCGTGTAAGCGAAATTGGCGGGCAGTTCCGATTGAATCGTTTCGCCGTTCATCCGGCGCGCTTCTCCGGCGCAAAATTCGGCGACGTTAATTGAGCGCGCGAGTTCGCCGCCGGATTCGGCTAAGGTTTTGCCTTCTTCGCGCGTTAAAATCCGCGCCAGATTTTCCTTGTCCTCTTCGAGAAGGCGCGCGAACCGGGCGACGATTTTGCCGCGCGTCGGCGCGGGCGTGTTTTTCCAATCGCGAAAAGCGTCGTAAGCCGATTCGACGGCTTTGCGCGCTTCATCGCGTGTGGAAAGTTTAACCGTTCCGATTCGGTCGTTTGTGTTTGCCGGATTGATGTTTTCGACGGTTTTTTCCGAAGACGATTGCGCCCACTGTCCGCCAATAAAGTTTCGATAGACAATCATAAAAAAGATATAGAAAAAAAAGTTTTCCGAATTAGATTATTCCAGTTTTAGAATTTAGAACGGGGAAAATGATTGTGTTAATTTATACGAGATGACTGTAAAAAGCAATAAGAATCTGCGCGCGCTGCTTGAAGAACAAGCGGCGAATAAAGGCGAAAAGACATTTTTATTTTCCGAAGCCGACGGGCGACGCTGGACTTATTCCGAGTTCGATAAGGCGGTTAATCGCGCCGCCAATATGTTGACGGGAAACGGAACAAAGAAAGGCGATGTCGTCAGTCTTCTGCTGCCGAATTCGGCGGAATACATCATCGCTTATTTCGCCTGCTGGAAAACGGGCGCGCTCGCCGGACCGGTAAATTCGCTTTTGAAGCCGGATGAAATCGCTTTCGCCCTTCGCCATTCCGAAGCGAAAATGCTGCTTGTAAATTCGCGGTTTCAAAATGCGGTCGATGAAATCAGAAACGATTTGCCGCATTTGCAAATGGTTGTCGGATTTGACAACGCGGCGAAAGCGACCGAAGGTTTTACAAGCGAAAATCCGCCGGAAATCGCTCTTGAAAAAACGGACGAAGCCATCATTATTTACACTTCCGGCACAACCGGAAAACCGAAAGGCTGTCTGCTGACGCACGCGAACTTAATCGCCAACGCCAAACAAATAACCGAATGGCTCGACTTTAACGAAACCGACAGGCTTTTGACGATAATGCCGCTTTTTCATATGAACGCCGTTTCGGTTACAACCTTGACGGCGCTTTATGCGGGCGCGTCAACCGTCGTTTCGCCGAAATTTTCCGCGTCAAAATTCTGGCAGATTATCGAAGATTACAAAATAACTTCGTTCGGTTCGGTGGCGACGATGCTTTCGATGCTTTTGCAGAAAAGTGGTCGGTGGTCAGTGGTCAGTGGTCAGTTTGAAAACCGGAAACCGGAAACCGGAAACCGGAAACCGGAATCGCTTCGTTTCGCAATGTGCGGTTCTGCGCCTGTGCCATTGGAAGTTTTGCGGAAATTTGAAAAAACTTTCGGCTGCCTGGTGATTGAAGGCTACGGTTTGAGCGAATCGACGTGCCGCTCGACATTCAATCCGCCGAACGAAAATCGCCGCGCCGGTTCGTGCGGAAAACCAATCGGCAACGAGATGAAAATTTTCGACGCAAACGACCGGGAAGTTTCCGCAAATGAATTGGGCGAAATCGTTCTGCGCGGCGAAAACATTTTCAAAGGTTATTTCAAAAACGAAACGGCGACGGAAAAAGCGTTTCAAAACGGCTGGTTTCACACCGGCGACATCGGCTACGAAGACGCCGACGGCTTTTTCTACATCGCCGACCGCAAAAGCGATATGATTATTCGCGGCGGCGAAAACATTTACCCGCGCGAGATTGACGAGCTTTTATACACGCACCCGGCGATTGAATCGGCAGCGGTCATCGGTGTGCCGGACGAACTTTACGGCGAATCTGTCGCTGCTTTTATTGTTTTGAAAAAAGGCGAAACGGCGAGCGAAGAAGATTTGATAAACTTTTGCAAAAAACATCTCGCCGATTATAAATGCCCGGAAACTTTCCGTTTCGTCAAAGATATTCCGAAGGGAGCGACCGGCAAACTTTTAAAGCGCAAACTCGCCCGAATTTACAAGCAAAATAAAGAAGTTTAGCCACGAACAAACACAAAAAGTCACGAAAAAGAAAATACGGAAATAAGAGACAGATAATTTGAGTTCTTATTCGTGTTTGTTCGTGGCTAATCTGATTTTACTTCGTCATATACTTGACCATCGAAATGCGCGTGCCGTCGTCAACCTGCTCGAATTTTACTTCGTCCATCAGCGTTTTCATCAGCTTTAAGCCCCAGCCGCGTCTGCCGGTTTCGGGCGCAATCTCGACGGCTTTTTTGTCCGACAGGCGCAGCCCGCGATTGGAAATCGTGATGACGATTTTATCGCCTTCGATTGAAAATTTCTGGTAAATTTTGCGGTCGGGACTTTGGGAATGTTCGCTGGCGTTGATGCAGGCTTCGACCAGCGCGGTTTTAATCTGGTTAATCGCTTTGGGCGCGAAACTGTAGCGGCGCGCGATTTCTTCGACGGCGTGCGCGGCAATCAATTAGGTGTCTTCGCCCATCGGCACAACCATTTCATATTCGTTCGCTTTAATGTTTTCGCCGCCGACGCCTTCGGCTTTCAAAAATTTTACGAGCAAATCAAACTGCTTGCGGCTCGACCCAAAAGCGTTTCTTTGTTTTAGAATTTCGAGCGCGTCGGCGGAAAATCCTTCGGGCGTGACGAGCCAGATTTTATAGCGCGTAAAATTGCACATCAGCGCGACCATTTCCAGACGGTCGCACCAGAATTCGGCGATTTCTTTCGAGGCTTCGAGCTTTGATTCGACTTCGGCGGCAATCCAGACGATTTCATCCGCGTCCGTGTAATTTTTGCGGGCGAAACCGATGCCGACCGCCGATTGTTCCGCTTCGGCGACTTGATTTATCGGCGGATAAAAAGCCGCCGTGTGCGTCGTGTAGGAGATTTGCGGCAGATTTATTTTTTCGGTTTCGCGGGCGAAATACTTAAGAATTTCCTTGTCCGGCGCGCCCTTTAATTCGCCGGTAAAAACCGAGTAATCGAACAGTCCGACGGGCGTCGGCTGGCAATTGAAAGCCGCCAGCAGCTCGCGCAAGCCGAGCGCCGAACTGCGGCGATAAAACCGCGCCATCGTTTTCGGAGCGCGTTTCAAAAAGTCGGAAAGCATTTCGCCGACAACCGACGCGCGCGATTCGTGAATCGTTTCCAGACGAAAACGCCCTTTTATATAATCGCTCAAAACCTCGTTTTCCGGCATCGCCTCGTCCAGATTTGAAGTCAGCCGAACGATTTCATACTCATTTAAAAATCGCGCGAGACGGTAAAATTCCTTTTCATTCAAACCGGCTCGCGTCTACCAGAATTCGATTGG
>JALZOE010000237.1 GCA_030857325.1 Acidobacteriota bacterium | reverse complement strand
GAGGAAATTGTAAAAGTCGAATCCTCGATTGTCGTTCTTAACGCGACCGTTACGGATGCAAAAGGTAAAGCGGTTTCTCAAATAAACGACTCGAAATTTAAGATTTTTGAAGACGGAATCGAGCAGAAAATCGAGTTTTTTGAAACCGCGGAGACACCGTTTGCGGCGGTAATACTGCTCGACACTTCGGGCAGTATGGAACAGCGCGTTTCAATGGCGCGTTCGGCGACGATAAATTTTCTCGACGGTTTGCGCCCAGACGATTCGGCGGCGATTTATAATTTTGATTCAAAAGTGTCGCTCGTCCAGGATTTTTCCAACAGCCGCGACGTTGCGCCCGGCGTTTTCGATTTAAAGGCTGACGGCGTAACGGTTCTTAACGACGCGATTTTCAAAGCGGCACAGGAACTCAGCCGTCGGAGCGAAAAACGCAAAGCGATAATAGTTCTCTCGGACGGCGCGGATACGAGAAGCAAATTCTCCGCTAACAAAGCGCTCAAAGCGGCGCTCGCGAGCAATGCGACTATTTACACCGTCGATATGGCTTCGGCTGACACAAACATTCGCGAGAGAATGCAAAGTCAGGGCGCGCTGAAAAATTTTGCGGAAAAAACCGGCGGGCTTTTCGTCGCCACGCCGGGCGGCGCAGCGATGCGCGACGCTTTTAAAAATATTGTTCGGGAACTCGGAACGCAGTACACGCTCGGCTACCAGCCGACAAATCTAAAAAAAGACGGAAAATGGCGCGCTATCGAACTGAAAATTTCCCAACCAAATCTGACAATCAGAACCCGAAAAGGCTACAATTCTCAAAAGAATTAAAAAGTAAACTTAAAAAGTCAAAAGTTATATTTGTCTGAATTACTAATAAGCATTTTTGAAATCGCCTTTGGCTGCCGAATCAAACGCGTTCGGTATCGCTTCGGGGAAATACATTAGCCTGTTCGCCAAGTAAAAAAGCAACGTTCTTGATTGAATGCCGCTAGAGCCTGTTATGAACTTCTGTTTCTTAAAAGGCGATTTTACGGGCATTTTACGTCGCTTAGACGACGATGCTTAAACACGGCTTCTGGAAAATTACTGCGACATATCAACAAATTGTAGTCAAAGCATTTGTTAGCACAATATCTTGAAATCAAAGTTCATAACAGGCTCTAGTGAATTTCGTTGCATTTTTACCGGCATTGTGCGGTTTCGGCGTTCCATCGGGGAACTTATTAAAAGCGTCATCGGCTGTTCCCGTTATCGGGTCAATTCCATACATCGCTCTATCGTCAAACTGCTGTTCGGTAATATGTTCACCATGACGTTGCACGGGATGTCCGTTTTTGGCAATTTCATCATAGCGTTTGGCAATCCGTTCAGCTTCAGCTTTGGCTAATTTCTCTGTCGCTTCTCCGCCGAGTTCCTTAACTGTTTTTTCGGTTAGCTCTTCGCCGACTTCTTTGATAATCGGTTTGGCGACATTGCCTACTCCCGGAACGCCGCCGATGACCGATGCAATAAGTGGAATCGTCGCCTTGCCGTCGCCTTGAATCACTTTCTTGCCGTTGGCGGTAATATCTCTTAAATCGCCCGCCGGATTCAAACCACCGATGATTTTACCGAACGTATCCGAATAACTGCCGTCGTCTGCTTTGAAATCTCCTTTAATCGCCGAGTCAATCGCGTTTGGAATCGATTCGGGGATAATAAAAAAGACTTACTGTTGAAGCAAGCCTTTTATCTATGCGAGCCAAAATTACAATAAATCTTGGTCAGGATTTAAATTGCCAAGATTTATTTCTGATAAATCTATTTCAAAGCCTTCAGCCTGTTGTTGCATTAGTGAAATAATTTCATTGAATGCCATTAATCGCCCGGCTTCGTATAGGTAACTTTGTGAATCTTGCGCTTTACCTTCTTTATCTGTCTTAGCTGATAAAGCTCGTTCTTTAACCAAAAAACCTAAGTCTTGTAGGTACAGTTGATATTTATTATTCATTTGCTACGCTCCTGTAAAATTCCTTTCATAACATCAGCCAGTTCTTGATTGCGTGTTTGGTCATGTAAATGCCTGATAGCGCGCGCGTGCAGGCGCGAAACCCACGATTTCGTAACGCCCATCTGCGCCGCCAAATCTTTCGTCGATGTATTTTTAAAGTAAAGTCTTTTAAGCAGTTCGGCTTCTTCCGGCTCCATCTCGTCGAGAATTTTCCGAATGTGTTCGAGCAAATCGCGCGTTTCAAAATCGGCGGCGGTGAAAGCCTTTTCGTCCTCCAGTTCTTTTGCGTCGGGGTCGTCGATTGAAAGAAAATAAATCGGAATCAACGCGTCGATTAAATTCTCCGTCGTTTTGATTTCATCCTCGACCGCCGCGCCGACAACGGGCGACGAATCAGCAGCTTCGGTCATCAAAACGTCATTTGCCTGCGCCGCAAAACGCATTGTGCGCGAGCGCGTAATCGCGCCCATTTCACGTAAACCGTCGTAAATCGCGCCTTTGATTCGATAATGAGCGAAAGTGGAAAAATTGTTGCCGCGCGACGGGTCAAATCGCTCGCTGGCTTCGATTAAACCGAGCTGACCGTAAGCGACCAAATCTTCCATCTCGGTCGGAAAAGGCAAACTCAGCGAAATTCTTTTCGCCAAGTGGTAAACAATCGGCTTGTGTTTATCAATCAGCCAATCTCGCTCCGCCGAATTTTTTTGTGGCTGCCAATCGTTTTTCATCCCGTGAGTTTTTGGACGTGCCGCGCCCAAAAATAATAATTCAAAATTTGTTTTTTCGATTATACACAAACCCTTGTAAAATTATCATTATAAAATTTTGCGAATCAAAACTCCGGGTTTTTCGGCTGAGGAAACAAAAATGCGGAATTTATACAAGCTGTCAAAGCCTTATAAATTCCGCATTTTCTAAAAGTAAATCTGAAAAATTCTCTTTATAAAAGTTATATTATTTTGAATATTTACCGAATCGACGATTTCCTGACACTCCACAACCAACGCTAAAGCGTATGGATTGTAGATTCTGAAACTACGCCGTCGGTATTCCGATACGTTGGCGTTTCAACGGTCAGCCCGACCGCACGTTTTAGGATATTTCTTGCGGCGTTCAAATCCCGACAGATTTCTAAATCGCAATTTGAGCGATGATAAATACGAACATTCAAAGTTTTGAAAACTTTTTCGCCGCATTCAAAGCAATTATGCGATGTATTTTTCCCAATTCTTCGAGCGTTTCATTCGAGAAGGCGGGCAGAAAAAGATTTTCGATTAGCTCGTTCGAGAGTTTGCCGCCGCCGCCGTGTCCGAGAACGATTTTCGGATAATCACGAAGCGGCAGCGGGCAAGTCCAATTGTTAAATCCAGACTCATCAAATTAACCGATGCCGAGTTGTTCGGCTGCCATCTGCGTGCCTTTGACGCGCGATTCGATTTTTTGAAACGCGACATCTCTGGCAAAATCCGGCGAGCCGTGTTTCGGCTTAACGTCAATCGAAAACGGCGAAAATCCGCAGTCGTCGGTTGTTCCGAGTCGCTCGACGGGGATGTATTTTGAAGCCAGCAAAACGTCGTCGCGCACTTGCTCAGGCGTTTCAACCGTCGGGTCGAGCGGGTTGATGACACCGATAAAGCAAACCTGCGGAACGCCGTTCGCGTCCTCGCGGCTGTATTTGCCGCACAATTTATAAATGCGCTCTTTGTCCGTTTCGCTGGCGAGTTGAATCAGAAAATATCCGGCGTTCATTTTGAACATACTCGGCAGCATATCGGCGTAATCCACGTCCGCGCTGTGCGTCGAATCGCAGTCGCCGCCCGGACAAGTGTGAATGCCGATGTTTTTGCGTTCTTCCGCCGTGAAGCGGTCAATCACGCGGTTGTTAAGTTCGACGAATGAATCGAGCATTTTGCGTCCCGTCCAGGGATTATGCGGGTCGTTGCGGCAAGCCAGTCTGCCTTCTGTAAAATCAATCGAAACACGTTCGGCTCCGACTGCAAAACACTGGCGAATGTCCTTTTCGCATTCGTTCACCAAATCTTCCAAAAACTGCTCGCGCGTGTAATTTTCGATTTCGCCGTCGAGCGGATAAAGCAAGGACAACATCGAAGGCGCGATGACGGCTTGTTTCAAAGGTTTCTGCGCCATCGGAATCGCTTCCTTCAAATAATCAGCCGCATAAGTTTTATATTTGAAAGGTCCCCCGGTCAGTCGCGGCAATTGCCGGTGATGTCCGTCGGTAAAAATAGCGAAATATTGTCCGTCGCCCGCCAGATTGTCGGCGAGTCCGGTTCCGGCAAGCGTGTCGGCGAGCGGATAAGTCGCAAAACTCGAAGCGCGCTGTTCGCCGTCGGAATTAATCGGCGAGCCGGTCGCTTCCATTCGTTCGATGGAATCTTTACAAGCCGCGTCCTGCTCGACTTTTAATTCTTCTTTGGTAATTTTTCCGGCATCATAATCGGCAATCGCCGCCTGTAGTTTTGCCGGTCGCGGAAGCGAGCCGACGGGTTCGGTTAGAATGGACATTTAATTTTCTCCTTGGTTTTTTATTTTTTATTTTGGTGTTGAATCATATAACCTATTGTTCGATTTGTGCAAATTGTGCGAAGCGTCCGTAATTATAATAAGCCGCGCACGCGCCTTCGCTCGAAACCATCGTCGCGCCGAGCGGTTTGCGCGGCGTGCAGTTTTTGTGATTAAAGATGAAAGATGATAACGGATAGATTCTTTCGTGTTATATCTCGCATTTTTCATCTGTTCGTTATCATCTATTCCGAAGAGAATTTTCACGGCATAAATTGCGAAACACCACCCTCAATTTTAGTTATGCCCTGTGCGGACTTTTTAGGTTTGAAAATCTGATAAAGGGAAAGTCAGACTAAATTGCGCTCCTTCGACTGTATTGAAAACATTTATTC
>JALZOE010000236.1 GCA_030857325.1 Acidobacteriota bacterium | reverse complement strand
GAACGCCGGCGGCTCGTTCGTCTGAACGCCGACGGCACGATTGACAGAAGTTTTACCGTCTCAATCAGCACGGCGGGCATCGTTTACCGGGTTGTCCCGCAGCCGGACGGTAAAATTCTGATTGCCGGTGATTTCGAGATGGTCAACGGAGCGACGCGCAACCGTATTGCCAGATTGAACGCCGACGGCTCGCTCGACGCCGCTTTTAACGTCGGCAGCGGCGCTAACGCAACGATTTTCGCCCTGGCTCTGCAGCCGGACGGCAAAATTTTAATCGGCGGAAGTTTTAGCGTTTATAACGGCGCGACGCGCGCCCGAATCGCTCGCTTGAATGCCGACGGCTCGCTTGACACGACCTTCAACTTTTCCGACAGAACGGCAAACATCGTTTTCGACATAAAATTACAGCCGGACGGCAAAATACTCGGCGGCGGCTCTTTTTCAAATATTAACAGCCCGCCGTCAGCCGGAATTGTTCGCTTGACCACTAACGGCAGTCTTGATAGTTCATTCGGCGGATTTCCTCCGCTTCCTCCCGTTACGATTCGCACTATCGCGGTGCAGGCTGACGGCAAGATTTTAGTCGGCGGAGGTTTCGGATTTTCAAACTCCGACGGTTTTTCAACCGTTGGAATATATAGAATTAATGCGAACGGCACGCTCGATTCGACTTTTAGGGTTTCTTTACCGAGCGCGTCGGTCGAAGCTATTTCCGTTCTGCCCGACGGAAGAATCTTAATCGGCGGCACGATGTTCGACTCGAACAATCAGTTTCGCGGTTTACTGCGGCTTCAGCCGAACGGCGCGGTTGACCCGACGTTTAACGCGACGGCGACGGTCAGCGGCACGATTCGCGCTCTGCTCGTCCAGGCGGACGGCAAAATACTCGTCGGCGGTTTTCTCGCCAGCCGCGTCGCTCGTCTCAACGCCGACGGCTCGCGCGACACGAGTTTTAGCGCGGTCGCCGATAATTTTGTAGACGACATCGCAATCGCGCGCGACGGGAAAATTCTGCTCGGCGGCGCGTTCACCATTTTCAATAACGCTCCGCGGCGCGGCATCGTCCGGCTGCAAGGCTCGGCTCTCCTGGCAAGCCGCCGCACGATGTTTGACTACGACGGCGACGGTCGAGCGGACGTATCGGTATTTCGCCCGTCGAACAGCGTCTGGTATCTGCTTAATTCAAACACGGGCTTTTCCGCTTTTCAGTTCGGTATTTCGACCGACCGAATCGTTCCGGCGGATTACGACGGCGACGGCAAAACCGACATCGCCCTTTACCGTCCGGCGGAAGGCAACTGGTATATTCTCGGAAGCGCGCGCGGTTTTACATCGACCCAGTTCGGCGCGGCGAACGACATTCCCGCTCCCGCCGATTATGACGGCGACGGAAAAACCGATATTGCCGTCTTCCGACCCGAAGGCGGAAACTGGTATCAATCGAGAAGCGTTCAAGGTTTCGCCACCGTTCAATTCGGCGTGAACGGCGACCGACCGACTCCTAACGCTTTTGTTCCGTAGAGCAACTCGAAATAATTTTCGGTTTATTCAAAAAGGCAATGTCGAAAGCTAAGCTCTCGACATTGCCTTTTATAATTGTTCGATGTGAGAGCGCAGTTCCGCCGCCTTTTCTTCCGGCATAGTGTCGTTGATAAAAAGCCCTGCGCCGGCTTCGCTGCCTGCCAGAAATTTCAGCTTCGTCGCCGTCCGCATCGGCGGGTAAAATTCGACGTGAAAATCGAAAAAATCGTAGTCCGCGCCGTCCGACGGGCGATTGTTCATCGCCATAATATACGGAAAACTGACATCGAAAAGTTTATCAAATGCCGTTAAAACCTGCTTAAAAATGATTGTTAAATCTTTGAGTTCGGCGAGTGAAAAATCCGACAAAGCGGCGGCGTGGCGGTTCGGGTAAATATGCAGTTCATACGGGTAACGGGCGAAAAACGGAACGAGCGCGGTAAAAGATTCGTTTTCGGCGACGATTCTGCGCCCGTCCCGTCGCTCGTCTTCCAGAATGCTCGCAATCAGATTGCTTCCGGTTTTTGTGCGATGCTCGCGGCATTGTTTCACCTTTTGCGCGATGCGCGGCGGCACGAACGGGTAAGCGTAAATCTGCCCGTGCGGGTGCGGCAGAGTTACGCCGACGGCTTCGCCTTTATTCTCGAAAATGAAAACGTATTCGACAAAATCGTGATTGTTCAAATCTCTAAATCTATCCTGCCAAACCTGCATCAATTTATAAATCTGCGCGACAGGCTGCTGCGCCAGACTCGAATCGTGTTCGGGCGTATAGACGACGACTTCGCACACGCCCTGCGCCGGACGCACCGGATAAAGCTCGGTTGCTTCGACGGCGGGCGCAGGCGGATGCGGTTGAAGGCTCGGAAATTTATTTTCAAAAACTACGATGTCGTAATCTTCGGCGGAAATTTCGGTCGGAAAACCGCCGGGCTTTGTCGGGCAGAGCGGACAGTAACCGGGCGGCGGAAAAAACGTGCGGTCTTGCCGGTGCGTCGCCGTCGCCGTCCATTCGCCGAGCAGCGGATTCCAGCGTAATTCAGACATTTTCGCTCACCTCGTTTTGCGGCTCGGTTTCTTCGCTGCCGAACGTGTAAAAAATAATATAACGCTTGCCGTCCGGCATCGTCTCGCGCCGTTTATGCATTTCGCCGACAATTTTTTCCGATTGTTTTTCTTCTGTTTCCATAAAAACTTAAATTAGCACGATTAGCCGCTGAAATACACGCTTTTAAGTCGAATTAACGCTTTTTACGCCGCTCGGATTCTTCAAAACGGGCGCGCGTCGCCTCGTCGGTCAATTCGATTCGCGGATTCAAAACGTTGTCGGCGACAAGCGAAAATCCCGCGCATTTCAACTCTAACGCGTCGTTTTCGTTTTCCCGAAACGCGTCGGGCAAATTCTTGTCCGCCGACAAAACGCGGACAAATTCGGCGAGAGTTTGAGGTTCGCCCGCGCCGTTTTTGTTTTTCACTTCGTAAAAAATCTCGATTTGATAAAGTTTGTAATCGAAAAAGCGCAGGTATAAAGCGCGTGCGCCGGGCAAAAACGCGGGCGGCGGCTTGGCGATAAAGTTTTGAAAAAACGTGCCTTCCTTTCTGATTTTCAATTTCAGACTTTTGCCGAAAACACTTTTCACTTCCGCCGGCGTCATACCCAATCTCAAGCCGAAAAAAGTCGGCGCTTCATTCGACGTTAAACCGCACCGTTCCCGCGCCGCGCCGGGAACGGTTAAAACCGAAAGCAGTAATAAAAAAAGAAACTTTTTCATAAAACCGATTGAAACTCTTTTTTTCGGAGCAGGCGCGTTTTCCGCCAACGTGTTTGTTATTATAAACGAATGTCGGGGAAAATTCGGTTAGAAACTTGGAAAAACAAACGCGGGCAAAATCAAAACACGGAATACTGAGCTTTTCGGCGATGGCGGCAAGCGTAATCGCGCTGCTTTCGGTCGTCTGGATAATCGTTCCCGCGCCGTCTTATAACGTCTGGCTTTTTTCGGTCGTGGCGAGTGAATGGAGTTTCGCGTTCGGCGCGCTCGCCTCTTTCGGCATTTTTGGCGGATTGATTTTCGGACGCGGACGAGTTAAATTCACGGCAGTTTCGATTGGCGCGCTCGCTTTTTTCATTTCGCTTTACCCATTTTTCAGCGCGTTTGCGGCGGCGCGAAAACACAATGTTTCGCTTTCGTTCCGGCAATATTTAAAAGGTTTTCAAAATCGAAACAGCGGCGAAAATAAAAACACTTTCGCCTTTGCAAATGTCGGCGGAAAGCAATTGCGGCTGGATGTTTACGCGCCGCCGAAAAATATCGAAAAAATCGGCGCGGGTATAATCGTCGTTCACGGCGGCTCGTGGAACGCGGGCGGGCGCGGCGATTTTCCGCATTGGAATCGCTGGCTTGCCGAAAAAGGTTACACGGTTTTCGACATCGATTACCGGCTCGCGCCGCAGCCGAATTATTTGACGGCGACCGGCGACGTAAAATGCGCGGTCGGTTGGGTTAAAAGAAACGCGGCGCAATTTCAAATTTCGCCCGACAAAATCGTTCTTCTCGGACGCTCGGCGGGCGCGCATCTGGCTTTGCTTGCGGCTTATTCGGCAAATGACACACGTCTTCCGTCAAGTTGTCCGAACGCCGAAACAGGCGAAAATACACGTGCCGGTGAAAACGTGCGGGGCGTGGTGTCGCTTTACGCTCCCGTCGATTTGATTTGGAGTTTTGATAATCCGGCGAACGAGCGCGTCATAAACGGCAAAAAAACGCTCGCGCTCTTTTTAGGCGGCAATCCGCACGAATCGACGGAGACGCGCGAGAGATTCCTACTCGCGTCTCCTGATTTTCACGTCAACAGTGAAACCACGCCGACGCTTTTGATTCACGGCGGGCAAGACCAACTTGTCAGAAGCGAAAATATGAATTTGCTCGCCGAAAAGTTAAGGGAAGCGAACGCGCCGCACAAAACTTTGTTCGTCTCCTACGCACAGCACGGCTTCGATTACAATTTCAGCGGCTGGGGCGCGCAAATCGTTCAACCCGTAATGCTCGATTTTCTACGCGAAAATACTGCGCCCGCTAAATAATATCGAATTTGAAAAAGACGGCGAACAACTCAAATCTGCGTGTTATCATCTTGAATATGTTTTGCGCTTCAGTATTTTTAAAAGTAAAAACGCGCATATTCCACATCAAAAAGCAATATGAACAAATCGACGAGAAAAAATATATTGACAACGCTGATAATGATTTTCGCCGTCATCGGCACAACTTCGGCGCAGACTTACAACCAAATTTTAAAGCGCGAATCGGCGCGTTCGGATAAATTTACCGGCGGCACGATTGAAAAAACAGCGCTTGTTCCAGGCGACGACAATTTGAAAAT
>JALZOE010000235.1 GCA_030857325.1 Acidobacteriota bacterium | reverse complement strand
GTTCAAAAGCAAGTAAGATTTGTTCCATAAAGGACCCGATACTGTTGCCCAGTTCAAAAGCGTCAATAAAAACTAAAAACAAGTCAGCAAATTCGAGCGATTTTGTTGAGTTAATTTCATCTAAAATGAATTGGGCAACAGTATCCGACCCTTTTTGGGACGTTTTCTATTGGAAACTCACAACCAAAGGAATTGAATCTTTTGAAAGAAAGAAGTGTCAATCTTTCAGACTCATGAGGGTGTGCGAAAATACTAGTTTTGGCAGAATTTATATCAGGAAAGAGCAGGCTGATTTAAAAAGGAATAATAGTCAAAAATATTTTTTTGACTAACTAAAATGGAGAGTTTTTAGATATGCTGTAGTTGATTAACAGAAAGCCCGAAATTATAGAGGTTGGGATTTTTGCCCAAACCCACGAAAAGTATCAATGAGACCTAAACTCTATTCCACGAGGCTGCAAGAATTTTTGTGTAAATCGAGGTTTTCAAATATAAGGTGATGTAATGCATCCAGTTAATCAAGCTGATTGAGAGCGAGTAATTTGATTATTTTTGAACCGTTCGTTTTCAAAGGCATTCGGCGTTTTGTAACCAAGTGCCGAATGCAGATAGTTTTCGTCAAAGTATCGACAAACTTTTCCATCTCGATTACCATCTCTTGAACCGACGCCCATTCGCGCAACTAGCAGAGTTCTTCCTTGATATGGTGCGAATCAGCCGTTCGGTATCGGCGTTGCCTTTCGGGTTGGCATAAGCGGTAAATGCCTATCAGATGCCGAGGGCGCGACACTCACGCATAAGAAATTGTGCGAATTCGGTTTCGCCTGTTAATTTACCCATAAACTGTCATTAACTTTTACTTGGAATCAACAACTTACTGTTCAAATTAACTCATAAGCTATCTGTAAATTTACCCATAAACTGTCAATATCTGTAATTTTTTACCCATAAATTGTCATTAAATTATTTTTCTAGTAGAGAAACTCTCCTATTTGAACTCAAATAAGCTCCTGTCAAAAAACCTATCAAGTTCGACTTCGCGCAAGCCCTGATTTTATAAGGATTTTATTTTGTGATTTTAGATTGCCCGAAAACTCTTGTTTTTGAGTTAGATAAAATTATCAAATCATTTTAAATAAGAATTATTTTATTTTCTAATTTGACTTGATATTAATGTAACAATTGTTACACTAATTATTCGTTACATTCTTTAATTATATAATGAAATCAAAAAATAAATCGGAATGGATTCTGATGGTTCACCTGTTGCCGCCGAAGCCGACTAACTTAAGAGTGCGGATTTGGCGCAAGTTGAATAATTTAGGCGCGGTGGCGATTAAAAACTCGGTTTATGTTTTGCCTTTTAATGAAAAAACGCACGAGGATTTTGAGTGGCTCAGGCAGGAGATAGAAACGGCGGGCGGCGAGGCTAATGTTTTTCGCGCCGAATCAGTCGAAGGAACTGCCGACGAAGAAATCATCGACATTTTCAGGCGCGAGCGAGACAAGGATTTTTCTAAAATAGCGGCGGAGTTTGACGCGCTCGCCGGTGCGGTTAAAGAGCAAAAACAAAACAATCATTTGACGGCGGAACGAATCAAAAATTACGAAACCGAACTCGGAAAACTTCACTCCGAACTCGAAAGAATAAAAGCCGTTGATTTTTTTGTCGCGTCCGTTCAGAAAACTGCCGTCGCCTCTTTTAAACGCGCCCAAAAGATTTTGCGCGTAAATTTTGACAGCTCCCGAAAGGTCAGCCCCGCTTCCGGTGCGAATTTTCTTTCGCGTTCCGATTATCAGGGAAAACGCTGGGTGACCAGACTAAATATGCACATTGACCGGCTGGCTTCCGCCTGGCTGATCAAGCGATTTATTGACGAGCGACCGAAGTTTTATTTCGTCGTCGAAAGCGAAAAGGTTACAGGCGCAATTCATTTCGATATGTTCGAGGCGGAATTTACGCACGCGGGCGAAGACTGCACGTTTGAAACGCTGCTCAATCGTTTCGGTTTGACGGACAACGCGGCTTTGCGCGAAATTGCCGAGATTGTTCACGACATTGATTTGAAGGACGGAAAATTCAACCGTTTGGAAGCGGTCGGACTTGACGCGACAATTCGCGGACTCTCGAAATTATTACGCGACGACCGCAAGCTGCTCGCGCAATGCGGTTTTATTTTTGACGGCTTGTATGAGCAGTTCAGCGCAAACATTGAAAGCCCGATTAAGCAATCGAATGCCGAAGGAGAGCGGAATGACTAGCGAAGAGAAGATAGGCGCTTTAACGGATGACATTAACGCGCGCGGCGCGGGTGAAAATCCGCCCGCCGGTCGCGTCGTTCCGTTTTGGGAAGCCTTTCGATTTTGGCTGAAACTCGGTTGTATTTCATTCGGAGGTCCCGCCGGGCAGATTGCGATCATGCACAAGGAACTCGTTGACAAACGGCGGTGGCTCTCCGACGAGCGATTTCTGCACGCGCTCAATTATTGTATGTTGCTGCCCGGACCCGAAGCGCAACAATTGGCAATCTATATTGGCTGGCTGATGCATCGCACGATTGGCGGCATCGTCGCCGGAGCGTTTTTCGTCATTCCTTCGATTTTTATTCTGCTCGTTCTTTCTTACGTCTATGCCGCTTACGGAAATGTTCCGGCAGTGGCGGGAGTTCTCGAAGGTTTTAAACCGATTGTCGTGGCGATTGTCGTCGAAGCCGTAATTAAAATCGGTGGGAAAGCATTAAAACGCTCGGCGCATTTCGTCATCGCGGCTCTGGCATTCGTTTCGATTTATTTCCTGCACATACCGTTTCCGATCATCGTTTTGGCGGCGGCGGTAATTGGATTAGCGGGAGCACATTTTATGCCGAATGTCTTTGCCGCGCCGCCCAAAACCAAAGAAGCCGACCGGAAAACCGAAGGCGACGGGCAAATTGCGGACGCTTTGCCGCTCGTCATTGACGACCACGCCGCGCCGCCCGCTCATACTTTGCCGAACGGCGCGCGAACCTTCAAAATTCTGGCAATCGGTTTCGCGCTTTGGCTGCTGCCTTTCGTCGCCGTCGGATTGTGGCGCGGCTTCGATAGCCTTCACGCGCAGGAATATCGTTATTTCACGCAAGCCGCGCTCGTTACCTTCGGCGGCGCATATGCCGTTTTAGCTTATGTCACGCAAGCCTTAACCACCGCTCCTTACAATTGGCTGACGCAAACCCAAGCCGTTGACGGTTTGGCTCTGGCGGAAACCACTCCGGGACCGCTGATAATGGTTTTGCAGTTCATCGGATTTATGGCGGCGTGGAATAATGCCGGCGATATGAACCAGACGGCGAGCGCGATTACGGGCGCGTTAATTGTTACTTATGTGACTTTTCTGCCGTCGTTTCTTTTTATCTTCGTCGGCGCGCCATATATCGAATTTCTGCGCGGCAATAAAAATCTGACGGGCGCGCTTTCCGGCGTAACGGCGGCGGTGGTCGGTGTCATTTTGAATCTGGCTTTAGTTTTCGGCGCGGCGGTTATCTTTCCGAACGGATTAACCGGGAATGTCGAATGGTTCGCCTTTGCTATGAGCGTTGCCGCGTTCGTTGCGCTGTATAAATTTAAGTGGAATGTTTTGTGGGTCGTTCTCATCGGCGGATTGATTGGTTTAATGAAGACGTTTCTCTTCGGGTGATTATCGGGTGGAATCAAATAGCAAGACAGTTTTAACTGAAACGATGACGCGGCGCGAGCGAGCGATTGATTATTTCGGCTTGGAGCGTAATGTCGTCGCGGCATCCGGCGCCGTCTTTTTGCTCGGTATGGGCGAAGAGCTTTGGAAGAAATTTCTTCCCAAATATCTGGAATCGCTCGGCGCAGGCACGCTCGCCATCGGATTATTCGGCACGACGAAAGACTTCTTGGATGCGGTTTATCAATATCCAGGCGGTTGGCTCGCCGACCATCTCGGACGACGAATCGCATTTCTAATCTTCATCGCGCTGGCTTCCATTGGTTATCTCATTTATTTGTTCAGTCCTTCGTGGATTTTCGTTTTTCTTGGACTCGCTTTTGCAATGGCGTGGAGCAGTATGGCATCGCCTGCCATTTTTGCCGTCGTCGGCGACTCGCTGCCGAAAGAGCGGCGGGCGATGGGCTTTACCGTTCAATCAATTCTCAAGCGCATGCCGATGACGATTGCGCCGATTATCGGCGGTATGTTGATTGCGGGAATGGGTGTCATAGCGGGTGTCAAAATCGGTCTCGTCATTACGCTGGTTCTGGCGGTAATAACCGTTTTAATAATTTTTGCCATCAATATCCCGGTTAAAATTGGCGAAGCAACTAATGTGCGCGGAGTCTGGCGTTCGTTTCATTTCGCGCTCAAAAAGCTGCTGGTTTCCGACATTATCATCAGAACCTGCGAAGGAATGGCTGAAATTTTCATCGTTCTTTATGTGACGAACGTGATCGGCGTTAGCCTTGCCGAGTATGGAATTTTGGTAGCGATACAAATGACGACGGCGATTTTGGTTTATATTCCTTCGGCGAAATTAGCTGACCGCATCGGGCGAAAGCCGTTCGTTTTCGCGACGTTTTTGTGCTTCGCGCTTTTCCCTTTAGTCGTTGTGCTGGCATCGAATTTTGCTACACTTGTTTTAGCATTTATTGTCGGCGGATTGCGTGAAATCGGCGAACCTTCGCGCAAAGCGATGATTGTTGATTTTGCCGAACCCCATTTACGCGCCCGCTCGGTCGGGTTGTATTATTTAGTGAGAAGTCTTTCGATTACACCGGCGGCGGTTCTCGGCGGATTACTGTGGAAAATTGCTCCGCAAACGCCATTTGTGACGGCAAGCGTTATCGGTCTTATCGGCACAATCGTTTTTGCCGTAACCGTCGAAGAACGTTATGCGAGCTAGATTTATTTCTGA
>JALZOE010000023.1 GCA_030857325.1 Acidobacteriota bacterium | reverse complement strand
GACATCTTGTCCGCGTTGAACGCGCTTTGGCGTTCACAAAAGTTTGATAAACTTCAACGTCGTAATTTTATCAGGCTTCTTCAGATTGCTCGCGCAATCTTTGCGGGCAGAGATGCCCGCACTCCCGGTATCAGAGCAATTTGTCGGGCGTAATCGGCAAATCACGCACACGTCGTCCGGTCGCGTGAAAAACGGCGTTGGCGATTGCCGCCGGGATGCCGACCATTCCGAGTTCGCCCATTCCTTTGACGCCTAAAGGATTAACGATTTTATCGTCCTCTTCGACAAACAGAGTTTCGATATTGAGAACGTCGGCGTTTGACGGAACGTGATAATGCTGCAAATTCGGGTTCATAATGCGCCCGAAGCGATGGTCAACTTCCGTCCCTTCGGTCAAAGCCATCCCGATTCCCCAGACGACGCCGCCGATTTCCTGGCTGTGCGAAGTTTTCGGATTCATAATCTTGCCGCACGCCGTCGCTTCGACGACGCGCGTTACTTGAACCGTTCCCACATCAGGGTCAATTTTGACTTCGACAAACTGCGCGCCGTGCGCCGCCGTCGCATACTTTTGACGTTCGGGCGACGGTTTCGATTCGTGCTGTTCGACAATTTCGTTTAAGTTGTTTTTCCGCATTAAATCGGCGATGTTCAACGAATTTGACGTATTGCCTTTTAACTGTAATTTGCCGTTCGTCAATTCAACCGCTTCGATTTTCGCTGTTTTAAACGGCGAATTCGCGTCTTTATTCGCCAAATCCAACAGCTTTTGTTTGATATTATTCGCCGCCTCGAACGCCGCCGTGCCGACGCTCGCCGTCGTCCACGAGCCGCCCTGCGACGGCGCGCGCGGAAATTTCGAGTCGCCGAGTTCAAATTTCACACGTTTGGCGGGCAAACCCAAATGTTCGGCGGCAATCATCGTGATGACCGTGTAAGTTCCGGGTCCGATGTCGCTCACGCCGCTCGTTATGTGCGCCGTGCCGTCGACTTTGTAAACGATTCGCACCGTCGCCGCCTGCAAAAACGCACCCCACGTTCCCGTAGCCGTTCCCCAGCCGACAAGCAGTCTGCCGTCGCGCATCGAACGCGGCTCGAATTTTCGGTTTTTCCAGCCGAATTTTTCCGACGCGAGCGCGTAGCATTCGCGCAGAGCCTTGCTCGAATACGGTTTATTGTTATCGGGATTAACTTCAGAATAATTGATAAGACGTAATTCGAGCGGGTCGATTTTCAGTTTATAAGCGAGTTCGTCCATCGCGCATTCGAGCGCGAACATTCCCGAAACCGCGCCGGGAGCGCGCATCGCGCACGGCGTCGCCATATCGGTCTTGACGAGTTTCTGCGGCGTGTCGATGTTCGGACAGGCGTAAATCGAGCGCGTGAAGTTCGTGATGTTTTCCAGATAATCTTCGGTCGTCGAACTGTTGTTCATCGATTCGTGAATCATCGACTGTAATTTTCCGTTTTTGTCCGCGCCGAGCCGAACTTTTTGCCACGAATGCGGGCGATAACCGTTGCCGGTAAACATTTGCTGTCTCGTATAAATCAGCTTTACGGGGCGCTTCAAAATCTGCGCCGACATCGCCGCCAGCCACGGATAATAATTCGCCCGCAGAGATGAACCGAACGCGCCGCCGACGAACGGCGAGACGACGTTGACGTTTTCTTCCGGCACGTCGAAACTCGTCGCCAGATGTCGGCGCACGGTGAAAACGCCCTGCGTTTTATCGAAAATCGTCAGCTTGTCGTTTTCCCAGAAAGCAATCGCGCCGTGCGGCTCCATCGGGTTGTGATGTTCAATCGGAATCGTGTATTCGGCTTCGACTTTGACGGGCGCGGATGCAAATGCCCGCGCCGCGTTGCCGCGCGGCTTCGGAGCGCGGTCGGGATTCGGGTTAAAAGCCGTGCTTTTCGCCGCTTCCATATCGGTCATCGGCTTTTCTTCGGCGTATGAAACTTTGACGAGCCGGGCGGCGTGCCTCGCCTGCTCGAATGTTTCGGCAACCACAAGCGCGACCGGCTGCATATTGAAATAGATTCGATTCGACTGCAAGGCGCGAAACGATTTGTCCTGTTCACGCGAGCCGGTTTGCGGTTTCGCTTCGGTCGATTTCGGCTGTCCGGGTTTCGGCGCGTTTTCGTGCGTGAAGATGCGAACGACGCCCGCCTGTTTTTCGGCTTCTGTAGTGTCGATAGTTTTAATCGCGCCTTTGGCAATCGCGCTCTGCACGATAAAACCGTAAGCGATATTCGGCACTTGAAACTCGGCGGCGTATTTCGCTTTGCCCGTAACTTTCGCCACGCCGTCCACGCGGCTCATTTCCTTTCCGATATATTTTGCCATTTTTTTGTTTTAAAACCTCCTGCGCTTTTACGCCGCGCCGCCGTTCATCGCGCGTTGGAGAGCGAGAACGATTGCCCGTTTTCCGAGTTCGACTTTATAAACGTTATGTTTGAGCGGTTTGGCTTCGCGCAAAGCAATTTCGGCGGCGGCTTTGAATGTTTCTTCGTTTGCCGGTTTGCCGTTTAAAGCGTTTTCCGCTTCGAGCGAACGCCACGGTTTATGAGCTACGCCGCCTAAAACGACACGCGCTTGTTTGATATTGCCGCCGTTCATCTCTAAAGCGGCGGCGACGGAAACCAAAGCGAATGCATAACTTGCGCGGTCGCGGACTTTTAAATAATAAGATTTATTGGCGAAATTATTTTTCGGCAGTTCGATTGCCGTAATCAATTCGCCGTGCGCCAGATTGTTGTCTTTTTCCGGCGTATCGCCCGGAAGCCGGTGAAATTCGTTGACCGGAACAGCGCGTTCCCGACCGTTCGCGCTTCTGATTCTGACAACCGCGTCGAGCGCGTAAAGAGCGGTCGCCATATCGCCCGGATACGTGGCGACGCATTTTTCGGTATAACCGAAAATCGCGTGAATCCGGTTTAATCCTTCGAGCGCGCCGCAGCCCGTTCCGGGTTCGCGTTTGTTGCACGGCATCGCGATGTCGTAAAAATATTGACAGCGCGTTCGCTGCATCAAGTTTCCGCCGTTGGTCGCCATATTTCGCAATTGCGCGCTTGCTCCGGCTAATATCGCCTGCGTCAAAAGCGGATAGTTCTGCCGGACGAGCGGATGATTCGCCGTGTCGGTATTTTTCGCCAGCGCGCCGATTAATAAACCGCCGCTTGCCGATTTGATTTGCGCGAGATTAAGGCGCGTAATATCGACAAGTTCGTCCGGTCGCTCGACGTATTCCTTCATCAAATCAATCAGATTCGTGCCGCCCGCCAAAAATTTCGCGCCGTTGTTGGCGGAAACTGTCCGCACGGCGTTTGCCGCGTCGTTCGCTCTCGTATATTTAAACGATTTCATCGGCTTTGTCCTCCAGATTTAACGCGGCTATTTCTTCATCGCCGACGAAACGCCACGTCTGCGCGGTTTCGCGTCCGGCGTGAACTTCCCGAATCGCCGCGACGATTCCCGGATACGCGCCGCAGCGACAGATATTGCCCGACATTCTTTCGCGGATTTCGTCGTCGGAAAGTTTTACGTTGCGCGCGTTTGTTCTTAAATTCGCCGTAACGTGGCTGGCTTCGCCGTTTTTCGCTTCGGAAAGGAGCGCGACCGCCGAGCAAAGCTGTCCGGGCGTGCAGTAGCCGCACTGAAAACCGTCGTGTTTGATAAACGCCGCCTGCATTGCGTGAAGCTCGTCGCCGTCCGCCAAACCTTCGACCGTCGTTATTTTTTTGCCTTCGCACGTCGCCGTCAGCGTCAGACAGGACAAAACTCTGCGCCCGTCGACAATCACCGTGCAAGCTCCGCATTGTCCCTGGTCGCAGCCTTTTTTCGTGCCGGTCAGCGCCAATTTTTCGCGCAGAGCGTCGAGCAAGCTCATGCGCGAATCGAGATTAAGAGTTTTTTCGACGCCGTTGATTTGCAGTTTGACGGCGACCGCATTTTCTTCCGCAACCGGCGCGAAAAGCGCGCCTTCCGGCGTTTTCATCGCGGCTAACGATTGCTCGTGCGCCAAAAGCTGAAGCGCGAACAATCCTAAACCACCAGCCGCCGCGTGTCCTAAAAATTTGCGTCGCGCTTCGCCGAGTTCGGTCAATTCCGGTATCTGCGCGAACAGTTCTTTCTCGTCCGCCGATAATTCGATTTCCGCTAAATCGTCAAATTCATCCGCCATCGTTTTACTCCTTGCAGAGCGCCCGTTCAGCCGCTCGGAATCGGTTACACCTATTATTTTTCCGGTTAAATTTTGTAATGCAAATACAGAATATCATTTTTGAGTTTGACCGCGAAATACTTTAATAATTTCGGCGATTAAATTTTGGCGAAATCGGTAAACATTTAGGATATTTATCCGCCGAATACGCGAAAATCGGTGAAAAGTAAGAAAGAACGGCGTTTCACCGTTCTTTCTTTAAATTCGGCAATATGTAAAAAACTTTACAAACGCGCCGTACGTCCGATTTCGTTTGTCGTGTCCGTATCGGTTTCCAAGTTTGAAGACGCGATGCCGCCGGTCTTGATATCGCGGCTGTCCTTCATCTTGAT
The DNA here is from genome assembly GCA_030857325.1 of Acidobacteriota bacterium. Taxonomy (GTDB): domain Bacteria; phylum Acidobacteriota; class Blastocatellia; order Pyrinomonadales; family Pyrinomonadaceae. The sequence goes on along the minus strand of JALZOE010000023.1, from coordinate 8,894 downwards.
ATTGGTTTCGGTCGGCAGTTCAATCGAAACTTTCGGCGTCGTGTCGGCTGTTTTATCAATTGAGCTTGTTACGCGACTTCGCGGAACAAAAGAGGTCTGCGATTTTTCGTCAACCGGCAGAAAATATTTTAAAGCCGCGCCCGCTCCGACGGCGATAAACAGCGGAAGCAACGTGCCGAGGCTGAAAAATGATTTTTCTTTTTGATAGGATTTTTTAAATTTTCTTCCCTTTCTGGAAAAAGGTCGATTCAATCTATTTTCTTCTCTTGAAAACGATTGATTGTAGCTGTCTTCTCCTCTCGAAAAATCTTGCTCGTAACTGCGATTCTGATTGGAGAAATTTTGGTAGCTTCCTCTTTCGGACGACATTCCGCCGTATTGCGAATCGTATTGCGAACCGTATGCGCCTGTGTCGCGCATTCCAAACTGATTTTGAGCTGACGACATATCGCCGTATTGCGAACTTGCCGGTTCGGAGATTTCGCGGATAAATTCGGCGGTTTGATGCGAGTTGTCGTCGCCCTGCACAACATCCGCCTGAGCGACGATACCGATACATTTTCCGTTTTTATCGACTACCAGAATACGGCGAATCTGTTTGTCTTCCATCACGTTGCGGCATTCTTCGATGCTCGTCTCCGGCGTGATTGTAGCGATGTCGGTCGTCATAATGTCCGACGCTTTCATGTCAAGCGGATTTTGGTCCGTCGCAACCGTGCGAATCGCGATGTCACGGTCTGTAACAGTTCCGACCGGCTTATTATTTCTGTGGTCTTCGACCACCGGAATACAGCCGCAGTCATACATTTCCATCATATGGGCGACTTCCTGCAAAGTTGAATCCGGCGTGCAGCAAGCCGGATTTTTCGTCATTATTTTTCTTACTTCCATATTATCCTCCATAAAATATAAAAAGATTGAAGCGAATTGATACGCTTGGGTTTTGAAATAAGCAAAACACGCAACTACTATTCCGTGAAAATGTAAATTACAGAAACAACCGGGCGCAAAAAAATCCGCGAGTTTTAATAAAAATTAAAACTCGCGGGAATATTTTCCGAGTGCGGTAATTATACAAACTAAAAAAGTCGCCGCTACGGATTTTCGCCCGGCGCGCTTGTTTCTATGTCAACCAACTCGACGATAAAAATCAACGTCGCGTCCGGCGGAATCGTTCCGTCAGGCGTGCCGGGCTTTCCGTAGCCGAGATTTGCCGGAATTACCAAAATCGCTTGGTCGCCGACGCGCAACTTTGCAATTCCTTCGTCCCAGCCTTTGATGACGCGCCCAGCGCCGAGTTTAAAGACAATCGGCGCGGCGCGGTCGTGCGAGCTATCGAATTTGACGCCGTTCGTCAACATTCCGGTGTAATGAACGACGACGGTTTCGCCGATTTTCGGCTGTCTGCCCACTCCTCTTTTCGTGATTAAATACGTTAATCCCGAAAAGGTCGTAACCGCCGCCGAAACCGATTTCTTCACCGGCGGCGCTCGTCGCTTTATTGCTGTCGCAGGTCGGCGCGGCATGGGTTTTCTTGCGCGCCTCGTCTGAGCGTTCGCATCAAAACCGAGAGATGTCGATAAAAAAAACGTAATCGCTATTATAAATATTTTTTTGTTCATAATCGGTAGAAAAAGATTTTACCATTTTACAATCTGTAAATTACAAATCCGGCAAAGCGCTCCAATTAAAAATTCGGTTTTCAATCTGTAAATTAAGCTGATTTTTTCATTCCTAAATTTTAGTATCACTTTTGTGCATTTATACTGCGTAACCGACTGCCGAAATTTATTTACACGTCTGGTTATTCTGTTTTCTTAAAAGCAAAACCATTCCGGCATTTTCGGCATCAAACGGGCAACTAACTCGTTTTATTCAGGTTTTATTTTTTATTTTAAAGAAAGAGGGAAAATATGGTCAGAAGTTTTTTTGTTTTTGGATTGGTAATTTTTAGTTTAGCCGGTTTTGTTTCGGCGCAGTCGGGTCGCAGAGTCCAATCGGCGCCTGCGCCGACACGCGCGCCGCAGGTTCAGCAAACGCAAGAGTTTGGGGAAAATCAGGAAGTCGCCGGTTATTCGGAATCGTCGCCGAACGCGCCGCGCTCGATTTCTCCGAATCCGCGAAATAACAGGAAGTCAAAAAAAGAAACGAAAAAAGATTCTAAAACACAGCCCAAAACGCAGGAAACGCCGAAGCCTGTCGAAACAGTCGCCGAAGAAGAAGAGGAAGTAGTCAAGGTCGAAACGAACCTGGTAACGATTCCCGTTTCGGTCTATGACCGCAACGGTCTTTATATTCCAAATCTGCGCCAATCGGATTTCAAGATTTTTGAAGACGGAAGCGAGCAGGAAGTAGCTTATTTCGGCGCGTCCGAAAAACCTTTTACCGTAATTTTGCTGATTGACACGAGTCCTTCGACCGAATATAAAATCGAAGAAATTCAAGCTGCCGCTACCGCTTTCGTTGACCAATTAAAGCCGCAGGACAATGTAATGGTCATCGAATTCGACGGCAACGTTCGCGTTTTGACCGAAGCGACGGGCGACCGCCAGAAAATTTACAAGGCGATTCGCCGGGCAAATTTCGGCGGCGGAACTTCTTTGTATGACGCGGTCGATTTTTCGCTTCGCAAACGCCTCGACAAAATCGAAGGACGCAAGGCGGTTGTCTTATTTACCGACGGCGTTGACACGCAATCGAGCCGCGCCGATTTTGAAAGCACTATCCGGGATGCCGAAGAATCCGAAGCGATGATTTTCCCGATTTATTACAATACGTTTCTGAGCAGCCGCGGCATCGGCACCGGCGGAGTTATGAGTACGCCGCCGACTTTGGGAATTCCGCCGATTTTCGGCGGCGGCGGAATGAGTTCGGTCGGAACATCGAGCGCCGAATACGCGCTCGGCAGAGCGTATCTGAATCAATTGGCGGCGGCGACCGGCGGCAGAGTCTTCCGCCCCGAATCGACACCCGGCGGATTGACGGCGGCTTTTGAAGGAATCGCCGAAGAGCTTCGCCGCCAATACACAATCGGTTATTACCCTGTAAATGAAGGCGTCGTCGGACAGCGCAAACAAATAAAAGTGCGCGTTAATCGCCCGAAACTCGTCATCCGCTCGCGCGACAGCTACATTGTCGGCGGCAGTAGGAGCGACGCGGCGGCTTCCAAATAAAAATGCGCTTCGACGGCAGTAAAAAAGGCGAATCTCTCAAGTAAAAGAGTTCGCCTTTTTTGTCTTTAACGTCAGTTTGGCACAAGAGATAACAGCCGCAAAAAGGCGCAAAAAACACAAAAGAAAGATTTTTCCCTACTCATCCTTTTTGCGAATTTCGCACCTTTTTGCGGCTATCGTTTCACCATTTTGCTTATACCGAACTGACGTTTATCTTTAACTGAATATAGCGTTTATCGATTTACCGGCTCGCCATTGGCATCAAGACGAACGACTTCGCCGAGATTAAGCTCGCGGATTCCTTTCTCGATTTTATTCAAATCGCCGACCACAATCCAGACGACTTCGCCGGGACGGACGAATTTCTTCGCCGCCGCGTCGAGCTGCGGTTCGGTCAGCGCGCGCATATTTCCGGCGTAATTCGACCAGTAATCGTTCGGAAGATTGAGATTAATCAAATTGAGCGCCGCGCCTTCGAGCGACGCGAGCGTTTCAAATCTGCCGGGCAGGCGCGAAGTCATATTACGCATAATGCTGGCAAATTCCTCGCCTTTGACCGGACGGTTTCCGGCAGCGTCGCCGAGTTCTTTGACGACTTCGAGGATTGATTCTTTCGTCTTGTCGGTCTGCACCGGCGCGACGACGAGAAACGTGCGCTGCCCGCGCAAATTCTGTAGTTGCGCCGAAGTTCCGTAACTCCAATGTTTATCGAGCCTTAAGTTTCGATTAAGGCGTGAAGTCGCCATTCCGCCGAGATTCTGCATAACCGGCTCGACTGCCAAATCTTCTGCCTGCCCGCTCGCTTCGGAGAGATGCGCGGCGACAATCGTCGATTGCGGTGCGCCGGGCTTATCAATCAAATAAATTTTCTTGCCCGGAGTTTTCGCCGCCGTCGCCAGATTTTTTGCCGGAGCATTTCCCGGCGTCCAATTTCCGAACGCTTCTTCGAGCGCGGGAACGATTTCCTTCATCGTCGCGTCGCCGGTTACGACAACGGTCGAACTTCCCGGCTTAAACCAGTCGGCGTGCCATTTCATTAAATCTTCGCGCGCGATTGTTTCGACCGATTTTTCGTAACCCGACGCCGGTTTGCCGTAAGCGTGATTCGCGCCGTAAAGAATTCCGGGCAAAACGCGCAGCGCCATCGCGTTCGGCTGCGCTTTTTCCTGTCCGATTTGCGCCAGGCGGCGCTGTTTTTGAATCGCAAACTGGTCGGCGGGAAAAGACGGATTCAGAACAACGTCCGCCATTATTCGCAGCGACGGGCGCAGATTCGCCGCCGTCGCCTGCAATCTGACAAAAGACATATCGAGCGAACTTCCCGTATTCAGACGCGCTCCCAAAGAATCGAGTTCGTCGGAAATCTGAAAAACGTCGCGCGTTTTCGTGCCTTCGTCCATTAAATCAAGCGCGAGCGTCGAAATTCCGGCTTTTGCCCGGCTGTCTGAAGCCGAACCCGCATCGACGGCGAGCGCGACGTTGACGACCGGCGCGGAATGACGTTCGAGCAGAATTACATTCAATCCGTTTTTGAGTTTGGCGCGCTGAACTTCGGGAAATTTTATTTCCGGCGCGCCGCCGAGCGGCGGAAGAATCGAGCGGTCGAGATTGCTTTTGACGGCGGCGAGTTTCTCGAACGGCTTGACGAGCATCGTGTAATGGTTTGCCCGCAGCCATTTGTCGGCGGCGGTTTTCACGTCGGCGGGCTGCGCCTTCGCCATCGTTTCAAGCTGGGCGAGATACGTGTCGGGCGTTTCGCCGTAAGTCATACTTTCGGCGAGAATATTAGCGCGTCCGCCGAGTCGTTCGGAGCCGCGCAGGAAATCGGCTAAATTGCGGTTTTGAGCGCGCCGCAACTCTTCGGTCGTTACGCCTTTGTTCAGCAGTTCGCCTATAACCGCGTCCATTTCGCGTTCGACATCCGCCGGATTGACGCCGTTTTTGACCGTCGCCGTCAAGGTAAATCTGCCCGCCAATTCGCCGCCGCTCGCGCCGGCGGAAACGCTCGTCGCCAGTTCCTTTTCGTAAACCAGACGCCGTTCGAATCTGGAGCTTTTCGAGCCGGCAAGCACGTCGGCGAATAAACTCAAGTGCTGTAATTCGTGGTCTTTCCAGGCGGGCGCGTGATAAACGCGGTAAATTCGCGCCTGCGGAACTCTGTCCTGCATCTCGTCGCGCAGATTGCGGTCGAGCGTCGGAATCCATTTTTCGGTTCTGGTAAGCGGCGGTCCGGGCGCGATGCCGCCGAAATATTTGGTAACAAGTTCAAGCGCGCGTTCGGGCGTGATGTCGCCCGCCAGCGAAATGACGGCGTTGTTCGGCGCGTAATACGTTTTATACCATTCCTTGATGTCGTCGAGCGTTGCGGCGTTTAAATCTTCCGTCGAACCGATAGGCGACCACGAATACGGGTGCGAATACGGGTAAATTTTTCCGCTGATTTCCGAAAACACACGTCCGTAAGGCTGATTTTCGCCCTGCCGTTTTTCGTTTTGGACAACGCCGCGCTCACGCTCCAGCATTTCCTTTGAAATATAATTGGCGAGAAAACCCATCCGGTCAGCTTCGAGATAAAGCGTCCGTTCGAGCGCCGACGTGGGAACGTCTTCAAAAAAATTCGTGCGGTCGGTGTTCGTCGTGCCGTTGCGGTTGTTCGCGCCTAAATCGTCCATCGCTTCGCGGAAACCGCTGCGGTAATTTTCCGAGCCGTTAAAAAAGAAATGCTCGAACAGATGCGCGAATCCGGTTTTACCGCGTTTCTCGTTGCGCGAGCCGACGTGATACCAGAGATTTACGGCGACTACGGGAACGTTTCGGTCGGTGTGAACGAGCAGGGTTAAACCGTTGTCGAGAACGAATTTTTTATGCTCGATTGCGTAGCGGCTGCTGTCGAACGGAACGGAAGCGGCGGTTTTACTGATTTGATTCTGCTGCGCGAAAACCGACGGCGCGGCAAATTGAAAGACGATTGAAAATAACAGAAGAAGAGAGAAAAACGATTGCTTTTTCATAAATTACCTCGAATAAATTTTTTGAATTATCGCTGATTTTTCAGGCGTTAAATAATGCTGGTTTTTGCAAAATATTTACGTTTGTCGTAAAAATATAGTTTCAGAACCGAAATTTTTACATTACAAACCCGCCGTATCCCATTTCCGAACAATTTCGTTGACGAGATTCGCAACTTTATCGGTAACTTTCACAAAATATAAAGCGGCTTTTTTCTGGTCGAATTTCGGATAACCCTGACCTTTTTGATAAAGCCCGATTGAAGACGGAAACGGAACTGCCGACCAAGTTCCGGGAAGCGGATACGCGGTCGCCATATTGTCGTTATATTTTTCGGGATGAACCAGCGTCGGGTCGATTGCCTGAATAAAAGCGGTTTCATTCAAACCGGCGTGTCCGCCGTCTTCGCCGAAAACTTCTTTCGTTTCGTCGGAGGCGAACGACCACCAGTTTATCACCAGAATCCGCACCTTTCGCTCGGCTGAAACTTCAGCCGCGAGACTGTTTAAAACTGCCGTCTGCCCGCCGCCGTGTCCGTTGAGAATGATAATGTTTTTCAACCCGTTTTTCGCCAGACCTTCGAGAATTTGTTTGACGAAAGGACGATACGCCGCTTCGGTAATTTGAAACGCGCCCGGATACGCTTCGAGCGAGCCGGTCATTCCATAAGAGAGCGTCGGCGCAATCATCGCATTTGTGCGCTGCGCGATTTTGTGCGCGATTGCCGTCGGCGCAGTGTTGTCCGCGCCGTTGTTGATAACGCCGTGCGGTTCGAGCGTTCCGGTCGGCAGCAGAACCGTGTTTATTTTCGACGGCACGACCTCTTTAAATTCCATCCAGTTTATTCTGTCCATTTCGCGCGTCGAAACCGTGTCTTTCGCCTGATTCTGCGGCGGCGATTTTTTAGCGCTCTGTCCGAAAACCGAACCCGAAAACGCGGCGCACATCGAGAGCGTTAATATAAATTTTTTCAACTTTTTAATCTCCTGAAATATTTCCGTTGAAACGATGATAAAGATTCGCCGGAAAAATACAAGTGAAATATTTTCAGAATCGGGAATAATAAAGCGCGTATTCCGCATTTATCTAAAAGAGCAAAAAGCGAAATTTTGAATCTGAAACTTAATTTGCGCGAATAACATTACGGCAAACGAAAATAAAGGGGCGAATAAAAATATGGACAGACGAGATTTTTTACGGTCGGGATTGATATTCGGCGGATTGGCGGCGTTCTCCGGCTTGTCGCTGGTTTCAGTCAGCGCCGCAACTCCCGACGACGAGAAACTTCCATTTAAAAAAATCGTCAAAAGCGATAAACAATGGAAGCGGATTTTAACTGCCGAACAATATCGGATTACGCGCCAAAAAGGGACCGAAGCGCCGTATTCAAGCCCGATGAACAAGAATTACCGGAAAGGGACTTTTACTTGCGTGTGCTGCGATTTGCCGCTTTTCAGCTCGAAAACGAAATTTAATTCAAACACGGGATGGGCGAGTTTTTACGCGCCCGTTGCGAAAATAAACGTTCGGGAAGCGGTCGATAAAAGCGAAGCTGAAATTAGAACGGAAGTTTTGTGCAACCGCTGCGACGCGCATCTCGGACACGTTTTCGGCGACGGTCCGAAACCGACCGGACTGCGCTACTGCATCAACGGCGTGGCGATGAAATTTGTCAGAGGTTAAATAACCGGGTATTTTTTTTCGAGAAAATAAAAAGCCGAACATTCAAATGTTCGGCTTTTTATTTTACACGCCGAAGATAAATGCTAAAAAACGTCATTCGGCGTCGAGTATTTCTCTTATTTTCTGCGCCAGCGCTTTGGTCGTAAAAGGTTTTTGAAGAAAATTAGTATTCGCGCCAATGACGCCGTGTCTCATTACAGCGTCGTCGGTGTAGCCGGAAGTGAAAAGCACGCGCAGATGCGGCGTTTTTTCGGCTAATATTTCAGCCAGTTCGCGCCCGCCCATCTGCGGCATAACCACGTCGATCATCAGTAAATCGAAACGGCAGTCGCGGCGTTCGCAAACGGCTAAAGCCTCGATTCCGTTGCGGGCGGCGGCGACTTCGTAACCGTACATCTCCAAAATCTCGCGCGTCCGCGAGCGGACGATTTCGTCGTCTTCGACCAGCAGAATTTTTTCTCCGCCGCGCGGTAAATCCGCTAAAAGCGGTTCCACTTCAGCGGAGGTAAGTTCTTCCGGCACTCTCGGAAAATAAATCTTAAAAGTCGTGCCGTATCCGGGTTCGCTGTAAACCGATATATTGCCGCCCGATTGTTTGACGATGCCGTAAACGGTCGCCAATCCCAAACCCGTTCCTTTTCCGACTTCTTTGGTTGTAAAAAACGGCTCGAAAATATGCTGCTGCGTTTCCGCGTTCATTCCCGTTCCGTTGTCGCTGACGGCGAGCATCACGTATTCGCCCGCGACGACGCTGATATTCCGGCGGACGTATTCTTTGTCCAGATAAACATTGGACCTAATGTGCAACTCGTTTAGTTTAACACCAGACCATCAAGGTCAAGGGGTTTTCGATTCAGTTGCAGGTTTAAGAAAACAGCCACCGTATGAGCGAGAATCTTTCCAATCAAACGGCTTTGAAAATGCCACACGTCGTGGACTCTGATTTTCGTAATATTCAATCTTTCCGTCAGGTGTGAATTAACCGTTTCAACCACTTTGCCAATTTTGCGACATATTTTAGAAAACTGT
>JALZOE010000234.1 GCA_030857325.1 Acidobacteriota bacterium | reverse complement strand
ACCGCCGTCCGAACAGGCTAAAGAAAGAGAAACGAAAATTATTACCAGAAGGCAAACAGGAAATTTCATTACTTTAAAGAAGGATTTCGGAAGAAAAATCTAAAAATAAAACCCGGAGCGGAGAGAGGTGAAAGAAAAGAATTTGCCGCGCCGGATTTTCCGAAAGTTATTTCTCGACAACGCCCAAAACCAAATTGCTCACGGCGTTCAAACCGTTATCGACGCTGCTTGAATTGTATCGCAGAGTCGAGCCGCCGCCGCCCGAAATGTCGTATTTCGGCGAAAGAAAGTCGGGTGGCGGCGACGGCGGAACGGTCGCGCTCGGGTTGTTTGCGTAATATTCGGCTAATTGCGTTTTATAATTTTTTATTTGAGTTTTGTCGTAAGGCGCGATAACGGTGTTTCCCTGCAAAGTTCCGCCGCTGCCGCCGCTGCGGTCGAGTCCGCCCGCGCCGGTTACGATAATCAATCCGTTGAAATTAATGTCGCCTTTAAATATTAATTGTCCGGTAACGACTAAAATTCCGCCGCCCGCGCCGTGCTTATTACCGTTTAAAACGCAGTCTCCGTCGCAGAAAGTAATTCCGGTTCCGTTACTGTTACCGAAATTCAGCGGCTCGACTCCGTTCGCATAATAACTTTTTGAGGTTTCGGCGCGTTTCTTTAATAGTTGAATGGCATTGTCCAATTCAAAAGTGTTGCTTAACCAACCGGGCATATCGAGGTTAACGTCAGCCGGTTCAGGAAAAAGACCCGATTTCGTGCTGTTGTTGACAACATACTCTAAATTTTTAGCGTTGGTTACTCCGATGGAAGGCAGATTTACTTTTGAAGGAACGGCGGCTAAATCGACGCCGGAGTAAACTACGCCCGACGAGTTGCCGCCCGCAAAGATAAATCCCGTGCTTGGACCGACAAGAGTCAACGCGGCGGGCGCAGACAAACCGTCGAAATAATTTTTTTGAACGGTTGCTTCGAGTCGCTTCTCCGCGCCGCGCGGTCCGTATCCGGTCGAACGAATCAATATCTTGAGCGGTTCGAGCCGCGTCATCGAACATTCGATTTTCTTTGCGCCCGCATTCGGCGTAATCGGCAAAGTAAAATCGGTCTGGTTAATTTCGGTAAGAGCGACGGGACTTCCCATCAAATTAAAATTCGGCGAGTCGAATTTTAATTTAACGGTATTAGTGCCATTTATCGTCGTTTCCTGAATGTAGCCGCGAACGACGCTGGTTGACTTATACGGCACGGTCATATTTACAACGATACGAAATGGCGTATTTTTAATTGTTACCTGCTTGCCTGCCGGGACGGTAAGCGAAAAACTCCCGATGTCCGTGGTTTTCGCGCCCGTGCTGACATCTAAAGGGGCGGGCGAAACCGCCGTGTAACTGATGGAAATTCCGTTTCCTAAATTTACGGACGGTCGATATTCCTTGGCAGCCGAATCGTAAATTCCCGAAGTTGTAGCCGACGTGCTAAACGCGATAGTGCCGTTATTTTCCGGGTCGGAGAGCGAAACGCCATAGGCATAACCCGTTTGCGGAGCGTATGGCTTAACCGTCGTTGCGCCGAGCGTTATACGGTTACGGTCGGTAAGTGAAGAAGCGAAAGGATAATCGTAGGTTATCCAGCGCGATAAACGGGCTTCCGCGTATGAATCGCCGTCCGCATTAGATAACTTCGGCGTTACGGCTTTCTTGTAATCAACCTGAAGTCAGGATTGCGAAGCACGTATATTGCCGATTGAATGCCGCTTTCCGCCGCGTTATACGCTTGCTGGTCGGCGGTCGCGTCGGACACGTTTGCCGTGTTCATCGTCGTTTCCAGCAAAATTCCCGCGCTTGCTATTAATAGCAGAAACGAGATGAGCAAAACCATTACCATTACCGCGCCTTTTTCGTTTTCTCTGTTTTTCGTTTTTCGCGTCTTGTTGTTTTCCATAAAAACTCCTGTCTGCCGTCGGCTGAAATTCTCTAGTATTGATTAAGCATATAATTTGAATTTCTCAAGGTTACGTCCGAAGTGAAGGTAACAACTTGATTGTCGGGCTGTCCCTGAACGTGGTCGAGTTTAACCGTGATGGTTATTCGGACGCGCCCCGTATTTTCCGACGGAATCGTTGTGCCGTCCTTCGGCGGCTGTGTTGTTCCGTCGTAATTGAAATACGCAAAAGTAACGTCGCTGATGCGGTTGACGATAACCGAGGTTAGAGGCGTATTCTTACCGATGCCGTGCGGGTCGTAGCGCACGATTGAATCGGTAGCTTTGTCAAAAAAATACGTAACGTCTTCGCCGGAACTGCTCGTTTCTCCGTTTTCATTCGTTATATTGGCGCGGAAATGTATTCTCTTGTTATTTGAATCGGCGGCAATGACTCCATTGCTGGGAAACCTCGTTCCGTTATCCAAATAAAAAATGCCGTAACCCGCGTTGGAAATTTCGCGCGACATCACGTTCAGCGCGGCTTGCGCCGAAGTCAGCGCGTCGGTGCGCCTGCTCTCACGCGCCCTTGTGCCGAGCGCGCGTGAGAAAAGACCAGAAACCAAACCGAGAAGAAGAAGCGTGATTGTCATCGCAAGCATCAATTCGGCTAATGAAAAACCGGCGCTTGTATTATTTTTAACTCTTTTCATTTCAACTTTCCTCTAATTGGCTCTGACGCGGCGCAGAACGACCGTCGCCGGAAGCGATGTTTGCCAGCCGGGTGTCGGGTTGTCGAGCGTTACCGTTACGGATATTTCTTTTAGTCTCGTCGTATCCTCATTAGTCGATTCAACGTCGGGAGTAGTCGGGTCGTTATCAACACTAATCTGCACGCGAAATCTGCTTTTGTCAGCCGATGTAACAAACTGCTCCGGCTTTTTTCCGCCCTTTAAAATCGCATCGGTCTTAGTCGAGTCGGGAACGAATTTTGCGCTTCTGAGTAGCTCGACCTGCTGCTGCAAAACGGCTAACGCCTGCGCGCGCGAGTTGTTTCCGGCGTTGTAATTGACGGCGTAAGTGAATGTAACGAAAACTCCGAGCAGAGCAATCAGGAAAATTACCATTGCGATGGTTACTTCGATGAGCGTAAAACCTTTCTGCCCGAATCGATTGTTGTCCGGTAATTTACAATCGGAGAAATCTTTTTTTACTTGATTCATAAAATCTATCGCAGAATAGAAAATTCGGATGAATAATTCGTCCGCCGTTGACGCTTTTACGACGTTCGGCAAACTTAATGTAAAGAATTGGCTGACTTTACGCGAAGCTCATTGTTAATTTGCTTATCGACTTCTACAACCGTAATGTTCTCCGGGCTGGCAAAGGTCGGTTGCTTTTCGCCGCCTTTGAGCATCGCAACCGTTCCCGAAGGCGAAACGTAAATCACGTCGGCGTTTGCGGGAGTGGCGTTGTCAGCCGCGCAGCCGTCGGTGCAAATCGTAAAAATCGGCGTTATGTCCTTCTCGGTTTTGTCTTTAGCTTCGATGCGCCCGTAGCGGTCGAATTGTATGGTTATCGGAAATACGAGCGCGTCTCCGACAATTTTGACATTGCTTTGTCCGGTAAAATCTATCGTTTTGGTATCGGAAGCATCGAGAGTTCCGTTTTGATTCATATCGGTTTTAACCGTGAATGAAGTAGCGTTGACAAGCGTTACTTCCGCTCTGGCGGTATTTTCGGCGCGGCGTTTGACCGAATCGAAGCGGGCGCGTTCGAGATTAACTTTTAATTCGCGGGAGATGTTTTGTCGCTTGAAGTTTGTTCCGGCGTTTCCGAACCGAGCGATGGCAAAAGTAACCAGAATCGCCGTGATAACAAGAACAATCATTATCTCGATTAAGGAATACCCGCGCTGAGAAACGGAATTTCTCTTTTTCATTTGTGTTATTTCTCCAGAATGGCTAGGAAATGCGGCACTTTTCCCGACAACGTTTTCAAATGCCCTCAAGCGTTATACCAGTTTAATTAAACTATGTCAATATTTGTTGTTTATTGTTTAACAAGCTATTCAAAAATAAAGACCGACGCTTTAAACGTCAGCCTTTTTCTCGTATAAAATTTTAGATTACTCAATCGAAACAGCTTTCCGGCACGTTTTCCATCGTGTTTTTTATCAGCATATCGACAACCGGATTAAAATCGTGATTGCTCTCTTCCCAGACTTTTAACTGCTCGTCGGCGGAAGTTCCGCGTTCTAAAATCGTGTGAATATGTTCGATTTCTTTGCGCGAACCCAAATCATCGACAACTTCATCGACAAAATCGAGCAGCTCGCGAATCAAATCGACCGCCGGAACTTCCTTTTGCTTGCCCAAATCGAGCATTTTTCCCTGCAAGCCCCAACGGATGGCGCGCCACTTGTTTTCCTGAATGAGGCGGCGATGATAAAGCTGAAAACCTAAATTTTTATCGTTTAAGGTGTGCAGTTTAGCGACGATTGCCTGAAAAAGAGCGGCGACGGCAATCGTGTCGTCGACGCGCGTCGGAATGTCGCAGACGCGAAACTCAAGGGTCGGAAAAAACGGGTGCGGGCGCAAATCCCAGTAAATCTTTTTGGCGTTGTCGATGCAGTTCATACTAATGAGTAAATCCACGTAGCGCTGATACTGCGCGTAGGAATCGAAATGGTCGGGAATATCGGTGCGCGGAAATTTTTTGAAAACTTCCGAGCGGTAACTCTTAAGTCCGGTGTGATGACCGAGCCAGAACGGGCTTGATGTCGTCATCGCCAGAACGTGCGGCAGAAAATAACGCGCCGCGTTCATAATGTGAATGCGGCGGTCTAAATCAGTGATGCCGACGTGAACGTGCAGACCGAAAATCAGCAGCGAACGCGCCACCATTTGCAGTTCTTCAACCAGAAACTCGTAACGCTCGTCGTCGAAAATCTCCTGCTCGCTCCACTTGGAAAACGGATGCGTCGAGGCGGCGATAATCTCCATTCCCTTTTTGCGCGACAGCCACGAAATAATAC
>JALZOE010000233.1 GCA_030857325.1 Acidobacteriota bacterium | reverse complement strand
CTTTGGCAACTTAAGCCGCTAATTTTGGCAATTTCTATAAATATGATACTCCGCCGGAGCTATTTATTGAATTTCCAAACAGGCTCTTAGTAGAAACGCATCAAAAGAAACGCCGTTGCGAATCCAACTTTTCTTTCTAACTGCGCGAAATATATCTGAGTTTTGAGGTATTTCTTCGATTATTTCAATCATTACGTCAGTTTTCAATCAACCAAGCAATTCGTTTTATAAAATCGTCAGAGTTTTCAAAAGGTTCTATATCGTATTCAACTCCTTCTTTGAAAAAAAGATATGGTTTTTTATCATCAGTCGGCGGACAGATTAATTGCAAATAACGATTTCCATTTTTCCATTCCGCTTCGATTCCACTTAAATCTGTTGGAATAAAATTCGGAACAGGTAATTTGAGTCCGAGTTTACTAAATGCTTTGTGTAATAAACTCTGTGTATTCTGTGCGGCTAATTCAGTTGGTGGCTGAAATTCTTCGTTGAAAACTTCATCATAAATTTCATTAAAGCGACTTAAAATTTCATTCCAATGTGTAATGGTGGCGTCTGAAACTAGTAAATCAATATTTCCTTGATACTTTTCTTCTCCTTTGCTGAGATTTTTAAGTTCGGGAGAGTAGGAGAAACCGATGTTTATAAAAGGTCTTAATCCAATTTCAAAAGAAGTATTAGCAAAATTAGTCATTCTTTACCTCCTCAAAAAGTAACCGAGTTTTTTCGGTGATAACTTTGGAGAATTTTTATATTTTCGGCGAATTGATTCTGCGTCCATTTCATCTCAACCAATTAAATTATAATTTTTTCTTAAAACTATGAAATAGATAACATTATTTGAAGAACCTTGTAAAATTGAGTTTAGTCTTTGTAAGTGGAACATCAGTATTTAACAATTTCTCTGAAGTCAATCATATATTATTTGGAATTCAAATTGACGTTTGTGTTAATTTTATGAAATAGGCTTTCGTATTAAAGAGGTTTTATGAAACGATTCACAATTTTGTTTATCGCGTTGCTTTTATTCACGGCGAGTGCATTTGGGCAGTCAACCGGCGGAACGGTGCGCGGGCGCGTGGTTGACGCGGCGGGCGCGGTTGTTGTTGGTGCTGATGTGGGCATTACCGGCGCGGGTGTTGCGGAACGGAAGGGGCAAACCAATCAAGCAGGCGAATTTAATTTTAACAATCTGCCTGCCGGAAAATATACAGTTCGCGTTGCGAGTTCGGGCTTTGCGCTTTACGAAAATGCAGAGGTTATTGTCGCTGCCGGTCGCAGCGTCGCGCTTGATGTCGCATTGAGCGTGGCGGCGGCGAAAGCGGAAGTCACCGTGGGCGAGGAAGAGCCGATTAATACAAACCCGGACGCGAACTCAAGCGCAATTGTTTTGCAGGGCAAAGACATCGAAGCCTTGCCGGATAACACTGAAGATTTAGACGCGGCATTGCGTGCGCTTGCAGGACCAGGCGCGGGACCGAGCGGCGGCGAGATTTTTATCGACGGTTTTTCGGGTGGCAAACTTCCGCCGCGCGATACAATCAGGGAAATTCGCATCAATCAAAATCCGTTTTCGTCCGAATACGACCGGCTCGGTTTGGGACGCATCGAGATTTTAACCAAGCCCGGCACGGATGATTTTCGCGGTGAAATTGAGTTTGAGTTTGAAGACGAATCGTTAAACTCACGCAATCCGTTTGCATCGAATCGCGCTCCGTTTCAAGTGCGGAACATCGAAGGAAATTTCGGCGGACCGATTGTCAAAAAACGCGCGTCATTTTTTGTTGATTTCGGGCGCGAAGCCGCCGCAACAATTCGCTTATCAACGCGCTCGTTCTTGACCCGAGTTTAAACATTACGCCGTTTCAGCTTGCCGTGGTTTCGCCGTCGAAAGATTTTGAGTTCAGCCCGCGTTTTGACGTTCAGATTAATGAGAGAAATACACTTGTCGGACGTTATTTTTTTTGAACGCTCAAAATCGCAAATCGGCGGTTTGGGCGGCTTCGATTTGCTTTCACGCGCCTACGATTCGGTTGACACCGAGCATACTGTTCGCTTGACCGAAAGTTCCGTGCTTTCTCCGACAATCGTCAACGAAGCGCGTTTTCAATACATTCGCCGCCGCAGTTCGCAGGAAAGCGAAGGCAACTCGCCGACAATTCGCGTTCTCGATGCTTTCACTTCGGGCGGCGCGAATGTCGGAGCAGCGTTTTCCAACGAAGATCGTTACGAGCTGCAAAATTTTACGTCGTTTCTGCGCGGCAATCATTCGCTCAAAATCGGCGGACGCTTGCGGCACATTCGCCTAGACAATTCTTCGCCGAACAATTTTGCCGGAACATTTACTTTTACGTCGCTCGAACAATACCGTAATACGATTTTGAATTTGCCCGGCGCGTATCCGACGCAGTTTACTATCGCGGGCGGAAACTCCGAAGCCGGAATTTCGCAAACCGATTTGGGCGTATTTGTACAGGACGATTGGCGTATCAATCCGAAATTAACGCTGTCGTTCGGCTTGCGTTATGAAACACAGACGAACATTTCAAGCAATTTCAATTTTGCGCCGCGCTTTAATTTCGCTTACGCGCCCGGCGCGGACGGACAAAACAAACCGAAAACCGTTTTTCGCGGCGGCATCGGCGTTTTCTACGACCGTTTCGGCGAAGGTTTGACGCTCCAAGCCTTGCGCTTTAACGGTATCAACCAGCAGCAATTTGTCGTTACCGACCCGACGATTTTAGACGCGATAGTTTTTACGCAAAGCGGCGTTTCAAATGTGCCGACAGTAAATCAACTCGCGGCTTTCTCCCAACGGCAAACAACTCGCATTGTCTCGCCTGATTTACAATCGCCATACACAATCCAAACTGCTATGAGCGTCGAACGCCAACTGCCTTTTAAAACAACTCTCAGCGCAACTTTTATCAACGCTTCAACCAGACGACTTTTGCGCTCGCGTAACGTCAATGCTCCAATAAATGGTGTGCGTCCGATTCCAACTGACGGAAACGTCTTCCAATACGAATCAACCGGACGTTTCAATCAAAATCAACTGATTTTCAACTTTCGCTCGAATTTTATCGACGGCGTTTCGATTTTCGGCAATTACTCTTTTAGCGGCGCGAAAAGCGATTCGGACGGCGCGGGAACTTTTCCGGCAAACTCTTACGATTTAAGCGGCGAATACGGCAACGCCGCGCTCGACGTTCGCCACCGCTTTGTCGTCGGAGGAAATTTTGAAACTCTCTGGGGCGTGCGCCTTAGCCCTTTCGTCACGTTTCGCTCCGGCATTCCGTTTAATATCACGACCGGTGCGGACACCAACGGCGACTCGCTTTTCACCGAGCGTCCGGCATTTGTGACAAATCTTTCCGAACCCGGAATCGTGACGACCCGATTCGGCGCGTTTGACCCGACACCGGACGCGGGCGATACAATGGTTCCACGCAACTACGGCAGAGGAAGCGAATTGTTCGTCGTCAATTTACGCGCAACGAAAGAATTCGGCTTTGGCGGCGGGAAAAAAGATGCAGCGCCGCAGCAAGGACAAGGCGGCAGTCGCGGTGGAATAAATAGTCCGTATGGCGGCGGGCAGCAACAACGCAATGACGATGATGAAAAACCATATAATTTGGAATTTTCCGTCCAAATCCGTAATCTTTTCAATCGCACAAACAAAGGCACGCCCGTCGGAAATTTGTCTTCAGAATTATTCGGTCAGCCGGTCTCGCTCGCCGGCGGCTTCGGTTTCGGCGGCGGCGGAAGCCAAGCGGCAGGCAATCGGCGCGTCGAATTCGAAGTTCAGTTTAGCTTTTAGCAAACGGTTCACATTCGGCTGGCAAAAATTGGCTTCGACGCGCATTACTGAATGGTGTCTGATGGCACGTCCGACTCATGGAAAAAATCAAACAGCCGTTGATAAAAGATATTTTGTTTGATAGATTAACCGACGGCAGAAATGTTTGGTTGAGAAGAATGACGGCGAGTTAGTTTTGAATTTGTAAATTGGTCTAAAAATGAAAGACACGTAAAGTGTAAATTTACACTTTACGTGTCTTTCATTTTTAGACTTAATAAATATTCAGAACAGACTAATTTGGTAAAGAGACTAGGTGTTTAGTCCCAAAGTGTGATGGTGTAAATATACTGCTCCCCGCTAAGACAAAACGGTTAGGTTGAGAGTATCCTGTCAAAAATGAGGATACTTCAGCTATGAAAAAACGACAATGGACATCTGAGCAGAAACTTCAGATTGTGATGCAGGGCATTAAAGGTAGGGCTGTTTCAGAGATTTGCAACGAGTATCAAATTGGACAATCGCAATATTATTTGTGGCGCGACCAGTTTTTAACAAACGCGGGCAAGGTCTTTGAGATGCCGAAGACGGCGCAACAGCAAAGCAGGCTCGAACGCGAGAATGAAAAACTAAAAGCGATGGTCGGAGAGCTGAGGATGGAGTTAAAAAAAAGCGACTGGTAAAGCGCCGCCGCCGCCGTGCCGCTGCCAAAACTGTTGCAGACAAATCACTGCTTGGACCGATACAAGTTATCAAGTCGGAGCATCCATTTTGGGGATACCGACGGGTTTGGGCTTATTTGAGATTTGTCGCCGGATTGTCGGTCAACCGAAAGCGTATTTACCGGCTTTTGAAAGAAAACCATTTACTGGTCAAAGCTGACAGGCGCCTTTTGGCAAAACGGACAAGTAAGGCGCGTAAGCCGCGCCCGGATCAAGCTAACCAGTGGTGGGGCATTGATATGACAAAGGTAATGACCTGTGATGGTTGGGCGTATATTGTTCTAGTTGTTGACTGGTATAGCAAAAAGGTAGTCGGGCATTACTGCGGCGAACAGTCAAAAAGCTGGCATTGGCTGGCGGCACTTAATAAGGCGGTCAACCGGCAGTTCTCCAAAGGCATTCGAGAAACGGCGGGTCAATTGAGTTTGATGAGCGACAATGCTTCGCAGCC
>JALZOE010000232.1 GCA_030857325.1 Acidobacteriota bacterium | reverse complement strand
AATTCCTTGTAAAGATATAAAAAGTAAAAATATAAAAAGCGAAAGTAATTTAACTTTCGCTTTTCGCCTTTTTCCTATGTCTTTCCCGCTTATACTCCTGCACCACAGCATTCCTTATACTTCCTGCCCGAATACGCAGCAGCACGAGTCGTTCGGTTTGACTGTCCGTTTGTTCGCGAACGAACAGACATCGCTTTTTTCCGCTTCTTCGCTCATCGCTTGCCGTCGCGCCCGTTATCGTTCTAATCTTTTGAGTGTTGAATTTACCGCCGAAACAAACAGTGAAAGAATTACGTCTTATCTATGATGAACAAGATTTATAAGAATCGCGGAGCAAAGATTTTTTTGTTTTTGCTGTTCGCGTGTTTGCCGCATACATCGGCGAGCGCGCGGGAACATTCCGCAGCCTCTTTTTTTACTTACGCGGAATTGACGACGCTTTACGAGCGGGAAACGCTTCCGCAGCCGATTGAAGCCAAACTCAATCGACTGCTGACAGTTCCGTTTGTGGACAATTCAAACGCGGGCGCAGCGCCTCTGCGGTTTTTGCAATCAACCCGGCTCGGCGACTTTCTGCGCGTCGCGCATTGGAACATCGAGCGCGGGCTGGAATACGACGCAATCGAAGCGGTCTTCGGCAGTGAAGAACAATTTGCGGCGATGTTGGACGCGGATGAATTTCCGCCCGGCAGCAACGAACGGCGGAGAGCATTCGAGCAAGCCGCGATGCTGCGCCAGGCGGACGTGATTGTCTTAAACGAAGTCGATTTTGGAATGAAGCGCACGGAATATCGAAATATCGCCGCCGATTTAGCCGCCCGGTTGAAAATGAATTACGCTTTCGGCGTGCAGTTTGTCGAACTCAGTCCCGTGCATCTCAGTCTGAAAAAGAAAGCCGCTACCGCGCCGGAAAAAGAACTCGCCGAGATTATCAAGGTTGACCCGCTCCGTTATAAAGGGTTGCACGGAGTTGCTATTTTAAGCCGATTTCCGCTCGAAAACGTGCGGCTCGTTCCATTTAAAAATCAGCCATATGATTGGTATCAAAGCGAGAAGACGGGAGCGAGTATGCTGGAAAAAGGAAAACGAAAAATCGCCGGTAAAATTTTTCTCGAAGAAACTCTCCGCGAAGTCCGGCGCGGCGGGCGCGCAACTTTACTAGCCGACATCAGCGACGCGCGGTTTCCGAACGGGCGCGTAACAATCGCCGCAACGCACCTTGAAAACCGCACCGAATCGATGAACCGCGTCAAACAGCTTCGGGAATTGCTCGATACGGTCAAAGATATTCGGCATCCGGTCGTCGTCGCGGGCGATATGAATACTTCAAGCTCGGATTTTACGCCGACTTCGATTCGCCGCGAGCTTTATAAACGCTACGGCAAACCGCAATACTGGATTAGAAAAGGCATCGGCTACGCGCTCGGCTTCGGCTTGATTGAAGATACCGTTTTAGACGGATTGACCTTTTGGCGCAAACAATCGAACCCGACCGTGCGCCACATTCCGTTTATAATGCCGAACTCCGAAAGAAAGTTTTTCTCGACGCTTGAAGATTTCCGCTTCTCGGACGGCGGCGCGTTCGATTTTCGCGGCGACGAGGAGCGTTCCTATCGAAACAAAAACAAAATGCTCGCCAACTCAAACGAACGCGGCGGCAAAGGCTTCGTCAATACCTATCAGGTAACGCGCCCGATAAAATTCATCGGCAAATACAAACTCGACTGGATTTTCGTCAAGCCCGCCGATTTGAAGAAACCTGATGATAAAAAAGGCTCTTACTGCTTCGCTCCGCACTTCGGACGCACGTTCGCCGAAGTCAACGAAACCATCAAAGACCGCATCTCCGACCATCGCCCGATGATTGTCGATTTACCGCTTGACAAACCCTCAATCAGTGAAAAAAAATAAATAAAAAAGGCGAAAGTTTTTAAGCCTTTCGCCTTTTTTATTTATCAAATCCCCGCGCCGTGGCATTTTTTAAACTTCTTGCCCGAACCGCAGTAGCACGGCTCGTTCGGTTTGACTTTCGGCTGTTCGCGGACGAACGGCGTCGATTTACGGGCGTCTTCGCCGGCGACGTTTGCCGTTGACATCGCTCCCGTAAAAGCCATTCCCGCCGCCTGTCGTCGGGCGCGCTGGCGTTCGAGACGTTCGAGGCGTTCGATTTCTTCCTGCTCGTCTTTGACGACGACTTCGAGATTGAAAAGAGCGCGCGCCGTGTTGGTGTCGATGCGGTCGAGCATATCCTGAAACATATCGAAGCTCTGTTTTTTGTATTCGACGAGCGGATCTTTCTGCCCGTAGCCGACCAGCCCGATGCCCTGCTTCAAATGGTCAATCGAAAGCAGATGGTCTTTCCACTGCGAATCGATAATGTTGAGCATTATGTAACGCTCGTAAGCGCGAAGCTGTTCGCCGCCGATGATTTTTTCCTTTTCGTCATAGCTTGCCGTCGCTTTTTCCCAAATCGCATCTTCGATTTCCTGCGGCGTCATTTTATGAAAATCAACGCCCGCATCAACCGCCGGGTCAACTGCGTAAACGCTTTGAATTTCGGCGGCGTAAGTGTCAACATCCCAATTGTCGGGCGAAACCTGCGGGTTGAGATATTGATGGGTTAAATCTCCGAGCAAATCGCGGGCGACGCCGTTTTCGCCGAGTAAGTAATCGCGGTGTTCGGGCGACATCATCAGTTGTCGGCGCAGACCGTAAATCGTGCCGCGCTGTTTATTCATCACGTCGTCGTATTTGAGAACGTGTTTTCTGGTTTCAAAGTTACGTGCTTCGACCGCTTTCTGCGCGCGTTCGATTTGTTTTGAAACGGTTTTCGATTCGATGGCGACGCCTTCTTCCATTCCGAGCCATTCCATCATCGAGCGCACCTTGTCGCCCGCGAAAATTCGCATCAAATCGTCTTCGAGCGAAAGAGCGAATCGGGTTGAGCCGGGGTCGCCCTGTCGCCCGGCGCGTCCGCGAAGCTGGTTGTCGATGCGGCGCGATTCGTGGCGTTCGGTGGCGAGAATCTGCAAACCGCCCGCCGCGACAACTTCTTCGTGTTCGGCTTCGACGATGCGTTTCGCCTTTCCCAGTTCTTCTTCAAATTGTTCGGGCGCAGCTTCGTCCGGGTTGATTTCCCTTTTCTTCAGAAAATCGTTGGCGAGAAATTCGGGATTGCCGCCCAGGATAATATCGGTTCCGCGTCCAGCCATATTCGTCGCAATCGTAACCGCGCCTTTGCGTCCGGCTTGGGCGACGATTTCGGCTTCGCGTTCGTGATATTTGGCGTTTAGGACGTTGTGCGGAATGTTTATTTTCTTTAATTTTTCGGAAATCAATTCGCTCGTTTCAACCGAAACCGTTCCGACGAGAACCGGCTGACCGGTTTCGTATCGTTCCTTGATTTCATCGACGACGGCGTTCCATTTTTCCGGCAGAGTGCGGTAGATAACGTCCGAATTGTCTTTGCGAACCATCGGGCGATTGGTCGGGATAACGATAACGTCAAGCCCGTAAGTTTCACCGAATTCTTCGGCTTCGGTTTCCGCCGTGCCGGTCATACCCGAAAGTTTTTCATACATTCGGAAATAATTTTGCAGCGTGATTGTGGCGAGCGTCTGGTTTTCGCGTTCGATTTTTACGCCTTCTTTGGCTTCGACGGCTTGATGAAGTCCGTCGCTCCAGCGTCTGCCCGCCATTAAGCGTCCGGTAAAATCGTCAACAATGATGACTTCGCCTTCCTGCACGACGTATTGATGGTCGCGTTTATAAAGCGTGTGCGCCTTCAAAGCCTGCTCGACACAGTGCAGAAGCTCCATATTCGCCGGGTCGTAAAGGTTGGAAACGCCGAGCAGCTTTTCCGCTTTTTCGACGCCTTTTTCCGTTAAAACCGACGAATGATTTTTCTCGTCAAGCAGATAATCGCCCGTCGTAACTTTTGTTTCTTCGTCTTTATGCCCACGTTCGAGTTTCGGAATAATTTGATTGGCGACGTAGTATTTATCGGTCGCTTCGTCGGACGCGCCGGAAATAATCAGCGGCGTTCTGGCTTCGTCAATCAAAATCGAGTCAACTTCGTCGATAATCGCGTAATAATGGTCGCGCTGAACGAGCGTTTCCGGGTCGAACTTCATATTATCGCGCAGATAATCGAAGCCGAACTCGTTGTTCGTCCCGTATGTAATATCGCTTGCGTATTGCTCTTTACGCTCGTAATCGTCCATATCGTTCTGGATACAGCCGACGGTTAAACCAAGAAACGTATGAATCTTGCCCATCCATTCGGCGTCGCGCAGAGCGAGATAATCGTTGACCGTAACGATGTGAACGCCGCGCCCGGTCAGCGCGTTCAAATACGCGGGCAGAGTTGAAACGAGCGTTTTACCTTCGCCCGTTCGCATCTCGGCGATTCTGCCTTGATGCAGCGCGACGCCGCCAATCATCTGCACGTCGAAATGGCGCATTCCGGTTACGCGCCTCGACGCTTCGCGCACGGTCGCAAACGCTTCGGGCAGAATTTCGTTTAAGATAACCTGCTCTTTTTTGCGGCGTTCTTCCTTGTCCGTAATTCCGTCGAGCGCGCCTGCGATACGGTTTTTTAATTTCTGTGTTTGCGCCTGTAAATCTTCGTCGGAAAGTTTCTCCAACGTCGGTTCGTAATCGGCGATTTGTCCGACAATCGGGCGAACCTTTTTCAGAAAAACGTCGCTGTTGCTTCCCAATACTTTTTTAAAAAATTTATCTACAAAACTGTTGACAGCCATAATAATCCTCTTCTGTGTTCGTCAAATCGCGCGCTTTGCA
This sequence comes from Acidobacteriota bacterium, assembly GCA_030857325.1. Taxonomy (GTDB): domain Bacteria; phylum Acidobacteriota; class Blastocatellia; order Pyrinomonadales; family Pyrinomonadaceae. The sequence continues at coordinate 189 of JALZOE010000232.1, read as the reverse complement.
AAGCGTGATTGTATAGATTGCACGTCTCTTTGACGAGCCGCAGTTTGCGAACGGTAAAATGGTTAATTGTTTTGGCGAGACTTTCGGAAAGTTTGATTTTATTTTATGGAAAAAATTCTTTCGCGTCGCCGCTTCATTTTGCGCTTCTTTGGGCAAGAAGCGCATCGAGCGCGCCGCGCGGCAGGCGAG
>JALZOE010000231.1 GCA_030857325.1 Acidobacteriota bacterium | reverse complement strand
CGGAAAATATAAAGTCGTCTCCAGAACGCGCGACGACGCGGCGGGCGAAGCGTTCGATAAAGTCGCCAAGATGCTCGGTCTCGATTATCCGGGCGGTCCGGTCGTCGAAAGGTTGGCAAAAGAAGGCAAAGTCGGCAAAATAAAATTTCCCGTTGCGAAGATTTCCGACGGCAGAGCCGATTTCAGCTTCAGCGGTCTGAAAACCGGCGTGGCGCGCTACATTCGCGAAAACAATATCTCGCCGGTCGAAAAAGGCGCGTCGCCGTCGCAGGAAATAAAGGATTTATGCGCCGGTTTTCAGGTGACGGTCGTTAAATCTCTGGTCGGCACAATGGAAAAACTCGCCGTCGAATTAAACCCGAAAACTCTAATCGTCGCGGGCGGCGTCGCGTGCAATCAGGCTCTGCAGGAAGCGGCGCGGCAGGCGGCTGACAGATTAAATCTGCCCGTCTATTTTCCGTCGAAACATCTCTCGACCGACAACGCGGCAATGATTGCGGCGGCAGGAAATTTTCACCTCGAACAGGGCGCGCGCGCCGATTTACGAATGACGGCGGATGTAACGATGCGCCTGCAAAATCTCGACAACGAAGACGCCGAACTCAAAAAAAAGCGAGTTCGCTATCGTTTATAAAATTATAAAAAGCATTTTTCAGAAGGTCGCCGTCGAATTTTATTATTTTATTAAACGCCGGTAAGTTTTTTCTTGTTTTTAACCGCTTCAGGTTCTAAGATTGATTTGCCAGCCCGATTCTTTCAAACAAAGAAAAGTCAGACAAGTTTTTAGAATTTGCCGTAGTTTGTCGCCGAATTTCGACGCGCGCCATTTTTTGAAACAATCGGAGCGTGAAATATTTTGGACGGGAGATTTAACAGTAATGCGAAGATTTAATTTTTTGGCGGTTTCAGGATTGTGCGTTTTGTTTTTTTATTCGGCTTTGCAAGCGCAGACCGCCGCGCCGACAATCAGGCTTCAACCATATTTGTCGGGTTTAAGCTCGCCGCTGCTGCTGACAAACGCCAAAGACGGCACGAAGCGCGCTTTTATTGTGCAGCAGGGCGGAATTATCAAAGTCGTCCAGCCGGGTTCAAACGCGCCGACTGATTTTCTGAATATTTCTTCAAAAATCAGTTCCGGCGGCGAGCGCGGTCTGCTCGGTCTGGCTTTTCACCCGCAGTTTGCGGCTAACGGTTATTTCTTTGTCAATTATACGCGCGCGGGTGACGGCGCGACCGTTATCGCGCGCTACAAAGCGATGAATAACAACGCCGTCGGCGACCCGGCGAGCGAAAGAATCGTTTTGATTATTGCCCAGCCTTTTGCCAATCATAACGGCGGAATGATTGAGTTCGGCGGCGACGGCAATCTGTATATCGGAATGGGCGACGGCGGCTCGGCGAACGACCCGCAGAACAACGCGCAGAACATAAATAGCCTGCTGGGAAAATTTCTGCGTATCACGCCTAGTGTCGCCGATATTTCAACCAACCCGTATAGCGTTCCGGCGGATAATCCGTTTGTCGGAATTAACGGCGCGGACGAGATTTACGCCGTCGGTTTCAGAAACCCGTTTCGCTGGTCGTTCGACCGCGGCGGAACTAATCAGCTATGGGCGGGCGATGTCGGACAAAATGCGATTGAAGAAGTCGATATTGTAACAAAAGGCGGAAACTACGGCTGGCGCGTTTACGAAGGAACGCAATGCACGAATATCGACGCGGCGCTCTGCATCCCGACCAATTTTGTCGCGCCGGTTTTTCAATATAACCACACGGGCGGACGCTGTTCGGTTACCGGCGGCTACGTCTATCGCGGCAGACAGGGAACTTTGCCGAACGGCGCTTACACTTACGGCGATTTCTGCACGGGCGAAATCTGGATGCGGAACGGCGACCGGCAAATTTCATTGCTCGATACGACGCGCAATATTTCCTCTTTTGGCGAGGACGAAGACGGCGAGATATACGTTGTCGGCATCGGCGGCACGGTCGAAAAAATCGTGCGCGCTCAGGCAAACGCCGATTTCGATGGCGACCTTAAAACAGATTTTTCCGTGTTTCGTCCCACAAACAGCAGTTGGTACATATCGAACAGCTCGGACAATTCGTTTCGCTCGGTGCAGTTCGGTTTGAACGGCGATATTCCGACGCCCGAAGATTACGACGGCGACAATATTACCGACATCAGCGTGTTTCGCCCGTCAAACGGCGTTTGGTACCGGATTAACAGCGAAACCAATACGTTTGTCTCCGCGCAGTTCGGTGTCAACGGAGATATTCCCGTCGCCGGTGATTATAACGGCGACGCTCGCGCCGAACTCGCCGTGTTTCGTCCGTTAAACGGCGTTTGGTACGTTGCGCGACCGACGGGAAATCCGGCGCAGAACTTTAACGCTATACAATTCGGGCAAAACGGCGACAAGCCGACCGTCGGCGATTTCGACGGCGACGGAAAATACGATATTGCCGTCTGGCGACCGTCAAACGGCGTCTGGTTTCGCTTAAACAGCACGAACGGAGTTTTCTCAGCTATTCAGTTTGGCGCATTGGGCGATACGCCTACGCCCGGCGATTTTGACGGCGACGGCAAAGACGACCAGGCGGTTTACCGCAGTCAAACCGGCGTCTGGTATATTCTGCGAAGTTTAACCGGCAGTTTTCAAGCCGTGCAGTTCGGCATCAATGCGGACTTTCCCGTCGTCGGTGATTACGACGGCGACGGGCGCGAAGACATTGCCGTTTTTCGCCCGCAGCAGGGAATCTGGTATATTCTGCGAAGTTCAAACAACGGATTTCAAGCGGTGCAGTTCGGACAGAACGGCGATTTGCCGCTTCCGGCTTATGACGCGCCATAATTGAATTACGAATCATCAATTACGAATTACGATTGAAGATGTCTCTTTAATTCATAATTCGTAATTGGTGATTTGAAATTGGTTTAAGCGGCGCGGGCGACGGTCAAAACATAAACCTTGCCCGCGCCTTTTTCTTTCAGGGCTTTGGCGCAGTTGGAGACGGTTGCGCCGGACGTGAAAATGTCGTCAATCAGCAGAATATTTTCGCCTTTGATAAAGTTTGGTCGCTTGACCTCGAACGCGTTTTTGACGCTCGTTTCTCTGGCTTTATTGTCCATCGCGGCGCGGTGCATCGGCGTATGAACGACGCGCGCGAGACTTTGCCCGTCGAGCGGCAGATTTGTTTTCCGTGATAAAATTTCGGCTAAAACGGCGGCTTGGTTGAATCCGCGCTCCAGTCGGCGTTTGTTTGAAAGCGGAACGGGAATTATTCGAGTCGAATCGTGAAAGTCGGAAGTTTGAAACCGTAAGAAGAAAAGTTCTTGAAGTTTTACGGCAGCGAAAGGCTCGCGTTTGAGATTGAGAATCGAAGCCGCCAGCGCCTGTTCGTAAAATCCGACGGCGCGCGCTTCGTCGTAAAAATGCTCGTCGCAGCGATGACAAAAAGTTTGAAAATCGGCTGATTCAGCCCGCAAAAACCTTCCGCATTTGCCGCATAAAGTTTCCGCGCCGGAAAAAATGCGCGTCTTTTCCCAGCAAGTGTTACAGGCAACGCCCTCGGATAAGCTCTCGACGCTGTTTTCACAAATTTGACAGGCTTGCGGATAAGCGACGGTCAAAAGCGAATCGTAAATCTTGGAGAACATAGAATAATAAGTGATAGATGATAGATAAAAACAAATACTTATCACTTATCACTTATTTAATCTTCGTCGAGCAAGCCCTGTTCGACTTGTTCCTGGCAATTCAGGCAGTAACGTGCCCACGGAACGGCAACGATACGCTTAGGATTTATCGGCTTTTCGCAGTTCTGGCAATCGCCGTATTCGTCGTCGGCAATGCGCGCCAGAGCTTCGTTAATCATCATAAGCTGCTGACTTTCATTTTCGGAAACCGCCAGCATCACGTTTTTTGAATAATTTCTGACCGCCAAATCTACCGGGTCGGGCGTTTCGGAAGCATCGACCGACAGGTCGTTGCCTTTTAATTTGTTTATAAGCTGGTCGCGCTCGGCGAGCAGTCTTTCTTTAATTTCATCGGTGTTAATTTCACTCATTTTTGATACGGAAACCCTTTAATTATAGTATATGAACGATAAAGCTGTTCGAGCAGAACCACGCGCGCCATTTCGTGGGTAAAAGTCAGTGGCGATAAGGATAAACCAAAATCAGCCCTTTCGACAACCGCGGCGGAAACGCCGTTCGCGCCGCCGATGACAAAAGTGATTTCTTTGAGTCCTCGATTCTGCCATTTTTCTATTTCTCTCGCCAATTCGTGCGAAGAAACAGATTGTCCCGAAACGTCCAGCAAACAGACGAATGTGCTTTGATTCACATTTTCCAAAATTCGTTTGCCTTCAATTTCCGTGCCATTCGCCGCCGTGTCTTTAACTTCTATGATTTCGCATTTTACGAAATGCGAAAGACGCTGTAAATAGTCCGATTGCAGCGCCTGCCAGTTTCTATCTTTAGTTTTACCGACCCAGACGAATCGAAATTTCATAAAAGAATTTAGCCACGAACAAACACGAATAACCACGAAAAGAAAGAATAAAAGCAGTTTAATTTCCTGTTCGTGTCCTTTCGTGGTTATTTGCGGCTAACTGATTTCTTCCGGTATTTCAACTTTTTTCGCGTCGCGCCACAATCTCTGCAAATCATAGAAATCTCTGGCTTCCTTCTCGAAAACGTGAACGATAAAATCGCCGTAATCGAGCAGAATCCATTCGCCTGTGCCGTAACCTTCAATGCGAATCGGGCGCGAATTCAAATCTTTTTTCAGCCGTTCGTTTATTTCGTCGGAAATCGCCTGCACCTGCCGCGCGTTCGCGCCGCTGACAATTATAAAAAACTCGGTAAAGCTGGCAATCTCGCGCAAATCGAGCGCAATCATATCGAACGCTTTTTTCTCGCTCGAGCAGTGCAGCGCGAGTTTTACGGTTTCGTCCAAATCCGCGAAAGGCGTTTTCGTCTCGACAAACTCGACCGATTCCAGATTTTCTCT
>JALZOE010000230.1 GCA_030857325.1 Acidobacteriota bacterium | reverse complement strand
CGAGCGTGTTCATTTCAAATCCCCGAACGTAGGGTTTAACGAGCGAATACGCCGTCGGAAAATACAGCGGAATGGCGGGAATCCGAGTAGTCGCCTCGTTTTCGGTCAAAATTTCCAGAGTTTTACCGGCGTTCGGCGTCGTCGGTGCGGTTGAATTTTCACCCGGCTGACCGCCGGGCGAAGTTGGTTCGGTGTTTAGGTTTTCGGAATGGGAAGCGTTCGCGCGCGCTTCTTCCGCCGCGGCGGTTTTCTCTCCAGCCGTTTCTTTTTCCGTTTCGGCTGTCTGCTTGTCTTCCGCGTCCGAAATTTCGGATTCTATGACGGGCGCGAAAATCGCCATCATATTTACTGCTTCGTCGGTTGTCGGCAAAACGACGCCGCGCCGCAAAACGTCGAAATCTCCGGTGCGTTGCGCCGCTTCAAATTCGGCTTGCTCCTTAACGACGATTTCCGTCTCGACGTTTAAATTCTGCTTCCACATTTTCGCAACCGACCGCGCGATTTTCTGCTGCATATCGTTGCGATTGATGACCAGTCGAATAATCGGAAAATTTTCGCCGCTGGCGAATCCGGCTTCCGCCAAAAGAGTTTTGGCGCGCTCGGCGTCCTGTTTTATTTTTAAAGAATTCTCGTTATTAAACGGCGAAAAACCGAGCGCCGGAAGACTCGCGCCGTCCATTTCGTCTTCGGTCAGACGCTCGCGCTCGATGGCAATCGCCAGAGCTTCGCGGACGCGGCGGTCGTCGAACGGCGGTTTGTTCAGGTTAAATTCGTAAAAATTAAGCGCGCTGTGCGCCGTCCGGCGAAAATCGTCGAACGGCGTCAAAAGTTTCAGCGCGAGCGGCTCGAAATCGATATTCGTTACCGCGTCGAGTTCGCCGGCGCGATACGCTTCGAGCGCTTTTTCGGCGCTTTCCATCGCGACGAAACGCACTCGCTCAAGCTCAATTTGTTTCCTGTTCCAGAAATTTTCCGACCGTTCGAGCGTAATCGCGTCGGGCGCGATATTCGTTACGCGAAACGCGCCGTTCGTTACAATATCGCGGCTTAATTTTCCGTCGCCGAAATAATTCCCGTCGCCGTAAACCGGGCGAAAAAGCGGATGCGCGATTAGTGCGGGAAAATCCTTGTCCGGTTTGAGAAGCGAAACTTTCAAGGTAAAATCGTCAACCGCTTCGGCGCCGAATTTTAATTCCGGCTTAACCGGCGGCTTCGGTTTTTGTTCGTTGTTTTCCGGCAATTTCGTTTCGGCTGGCGCATCTTTTTCGTCGTCTCGCGGTTTTGTTTCATCAGGCACGGAATTTATTTCAGAGTTTTGCCGCCTGTTTACGGCGTCCGCCGAAGGTTTAAAGATAGACGGGAAATCCTGATTGAAATTTTTCCCTTCAAAAAAATCGAGTTCCGACCGGTTTTTTTGCGGACTGTTTTTATTTTCCGTCCGCATACCGACAATGTTGCCGAGCAGTTGAATATGCGGCACTTTGTCGCCGAGCCAGACCAGACGCCGCCACGAACGGACAAAATCCGCCGCCGTTACGCGCTCGCCGTTCGACCATTCGGCGTCGCGGCGCAGCTTGAAAGTCCAGGTTCGGTAATCGTCCGAAGCCGACCAATTGACGGCAACAGCCGGAACGGTTTCGAGATTTTTTGAATTTGTATCGGTCAAGCCTTCATAGACGGCGCGCACAACGTCGGTTTCCGGCGGCGCGGCGGCAAGCGCCGGGTCGAACGATTTCGGCAGTTCGCCGTTGCTCCAGCGAAATTCTTTGATTTGCGGCGGCGCTGTTTCGGCGTAAAAAGGCGCAGGTTTCGGTTGTTCAAACTCGCTGCACGCGCTCGCAAACAAAACGAAAAAAATTGTCCACAAACAGATACGGACGGGCGCAGATTTTTTTAATTTTTCCAATCTGTTTTCGTCCGTGTTCATTTATAATTAATTTCTTCGGGTTAAAAGTTCTCGACTAAACTACTTAACTAAACTGAAAGTTTTAATTGCCGGAAAATTTCCGTTGTTTGTTTTCGGGTCGCTTCAAAACCTTCAGAAGTGTTTATCAGAAAATCGGCGCGGCGTTTTTTCTCGTCCTGCGGCATCTGCGCGTCGATGCGTTCGAGAGCTTCGGTTTCGCTCAAGGAGTTGCGTAACATCAATCGTTGCAATTGTATCGCAAATTCGCACCAGACGACAATCAAATGATCGAAACGTCTGTAGCTGCCGGATTCTATCATCAGCGCCGCATCGACAACACAAATCGCGTCCGGTTTTTCCCGTTCGCGTCTTTGCATCCAATCGTTTTGTGCTTCGATAACTAATGGATGCACGATACCGTTTAATAGTTGTCGTTTCGCCCGGTCGCCGAAAACAATCGCGCCGAGTTTCGCTCGGTTTAATTCTCCGTTCGCCTGCAAAACTTCCGCGCCGAATGTTTCGACAATGGCTTTTAAGCCTTCTGTTCCGGGCGCGACAACTTCGCGCGCCGTGTTGTCGGCATCGAGAACAAAGCAGCCGAGTTCGCGGAAAACTTCGCAAACAAAACTTTTGCCGACGGCAATCGAACCTGTCAAACCGATTTTCAGCATATTGTCGGAGCGCGGGCATCCTGCCCGCAAACGGTGCGTTAGCTGCGTCAAATCGAGTTTGTTTAAGCCCGACGTTTCATAAAAGTGGATTGTTCGCGCTTTCCGCGCTCAATGCGGGCAGGATGTCCGCGCTCCAATTATTTTCAATTATTTTCGATTATGTCTTTTTGCCAGCTTTTCGACGTTAAATTCAGCGATTTCTGCGAGCGTCAATCCGAGTTCGTCGGCGCAGGCGGAAATATACCAGAGAACGTCGCCGAGTTCGTCTTTTAATTTGGCGCGTGTTTCCGTTGTTATTTCGCCGCCGAAATCGCGCTGGATTTTTTTGACGACGTTTGCCACTTCGCCCGCTTCGCCCGCCAATCCGAGCGTCGGATACTCAAGATTTTGCAGGCGTCGCGGATATAAAGCGGTTTCTTTTGCCGCGGCTTGATACTCTTCAAAAGATAATTTCATCTTCCTTTACAGACAAGACATTTGCGCTCGTTGCCTGATAAGCTGTTGAACGCCCTATTTATTAATTTTAGAAATATCTCAACAGCTTAACTTAACAAACCGGAAATTTCTATTTATAATTCGCAGTTCGGTGTTGTAGGATTGAAAAATTATGCTTGAAAACAAAGTTGGAATGATTTTCGGCGTCGCCAATCAGCGCTCAATCGCGTGGGCGTGTGCCGAAGCCTGCGCCAAACACGGCGCGAAAATGGCTTTTACATATCAGGGCGAACGCCTTAAAGAAAACGTCGAAAAGCTGACGAAAGATTTGGACGGCTCGATTGTCGTGCCGTGCGACGTAACCAATCAGGCGGAAGTCGATGCGGCGTTTGGAACAGTCGAAAAAAATTTCGGCAAGCTCGATTTTCTCGTTCATTCGATTGCGTTTGCGCCGAAAGAAGCGCTCGAAGGCGAATTTTTAACGACGAGCCGCGAAGCGTTTTTAACGGCGCTGGACATCAGCGCTTTTTCCCTGACGCAATTATCGCTCGCCGCCGCGCCGCTGATGAAAGACGGCGGCAGCATCGTGACGATGAGCTATTACGGCGCGGAAAAAGTCGTGCAGAATTATAACGTGATGGGCGTCGCCAAAGCCGCGCTCGAATCTTCGGTGCGTTATTTAGCCGAAGATTTGGGCAAACAAAACGTCCGCGTCAATGCCGTCAGCGCCGGACCGCTTAACACTCTGTCGGCGCGCGGCGTCAAAGGTATGGGCGCGATGCTCAAACACATCACCGAAAACGCGCCGCTGCGCCGCAACGTCGAAGCGCGCGAAGTCGGCAACGCCGCGCTGTTTTTAATCAGCGATTTGTCGTCGGCAATCACGGGCGAAACCATCTACGTTGACTGCGGCTTTAACATTATAGGAGTTCAGCGTTCGCCGCGTTAAAAACAGAATGACGGTTTTTGTTTGAATCCTCAAATTAGCGGTAATTTGAAATTTCGGATTGTCGCACCTTATTTCCAATCAAAAAATCAAAATCGAGATTTATAAATGTCAGAAACTAAAAAGAAAATAACTAAACGAAAAGCTGAAACCAAGACGCCCGCGCCGGAACTCAAAGGCGTTAAACCGGTCGAACCGGTAACAATTGCCGAAGCCAAACAACTTGAAAATACTTACTGGCAAATGACCGAAGACGAAGTTTTGCTGCGCTCGCCCGAACCGGACGACGTATTTAAAAGCTCGGATTCGTGGCGCGTTTTCCGTATTTTGGGCGAATTCGTCGGCGGTTTCGATTCATTGGCGACAATTACGCGCGGCGTTTCGGTTTTCGGCTCGGCGCGCACCGTCGAAGACGACCCGAATTACATCGCCGCGCGCGAGACGGGAAGATTATTAGCCGAAGCCGATTTTGAAGTTATCACCGGCGGCGGTCCCGGCATTATGGAAGCGGCGAATCGTGGCGCGTTCGAGGCGGGAAAAGTTTCGGTCGGCTGCAATATCGAACTGCCGTTCGAGCAAAGCGCAAATTCGTATCAGACGCGTTCACTTACATTTAAATATTTCTTCGTCCGCAAGACGATGTTTATCAAATACAGCAACGCCTACGTGATTTTTCCCGGCGGTTTCGGCACGATGGACGAAGTTTTTGAAGCATTAACATTGATTCAAACGAAGAAAATTCGCAACTTCCCAGTGGTGCTTTTTGGTTCGCAGTATTGGCAGGGGCTTCTGGCGTGGATTTCTTCAACAATGCTCAGAGAAAAAAATATAAATGCTGAAGATTTGGGCTTGATTCATCTGACGGATTCGCCGAAGGACGCGGTTGATTTTATTATAAAATGCTGCGGATTTGATGAAAACGGCGACGGTAAATAATGTGTAGGGGCACGCCAAAGTGCCTGCCCTACGATTTTCATGGCTTTTGACTTTTTACAATTAAAATCGGCATTTGCCAAAATCTACGGGCGCGAGCCGCGCCTTTTTTGCGCTCCCGGCAGAGTTAA
>JALZOE010000022.1 GCA_030857325.1 Acidobacteriota bacterium | reverse complement strand
CGACGACGAAGTTTTGAAAATCGTTTAATTAAAGAGAAATTCAGAGGATAAAAGGATGCGACACATCAAATACAATTTTTTGTTTGTAATCGGGCTGGTATTGACAATCGGCTTGACGAACGCTTTGGCGGGCGGCAAGGAAACTAAAACCAAGCGACCGAAAAACACCGGAACTTTAACCGTTAAAACCACGCCGGTGGCGATGACCGTCAGAATCGACGGGCAGGTCGTCGGAATGAGCGGCGTCAGCACGCCGGCGGAGTTCTACCTCGCGCCCGGCACGCATCAGCTTGAAATCGAAGGACCGAACGGGCAGAGAAAAACTCTTCCCGTCGAAATCCGCAGAAACGAGAGAAACTGCGTTTGTCTGAAAGTTCTCGAAGAAACGACGACGCGCGCCTGCTCGTATAACATTTGGGTTGACGCTCCCGACAGAGTTCTTGAAAACGATTTGATAACCTTTACTTCGCAAAATCTTGTAACCGACGGCGCGATTCCAATCAATTACCGCTGGACGGTTACGCCCAGCACGGCTGTCATCACGAGCGGCTTGGGAACACCGACGATTACGGTTGATTCCAGAGGATTGGGCGGACAGCCGATTACAGCCACTCTCGACGTAACCGACGACGTTTACGGCGCGACCTGCCAGCAGAATAATCAAGTCGTAACGAACGTTGACCGCCAGCCGGAGCTGCCGCAGCCGGTTCGATGCGACATTTTCGAGTCGCAGTCGTTTGACGACGACAAGGCGCGCTTCGACAACTGCACTATCGAACTGCAAAACAGTACCGATTCGCAGCTTTACATTATTCTTTATCAAGGCACGGATAGATTGAGCAGAACCAATACCGCCGACAAACTCAGCAAGCGCACGCTCGATTATCTGGTCAAAACGCGCGGCATCGACCCGCGCCGCATCCAGATAGTCAAATGGGGAACTCGTCCGCGAACGACTTATGAGATTTACGTCGTTCCGCCGGGAGCGCAGCCGCCCGTGCCGCAATAAACGAGAAAGGGAGAAAAGGGAAAAAGGAGAAGAGGAGACGCGAGTTTTCTCTTCTCTTTTCTTTTTGTTTAACTGTTAATTGTTAATTGTTAATTGTAGAATGTTCACTTTGAACTTTGAACTTTGAACTTTGAACTTTGAACTATTTTATGTCTGCACCGAACATCGAAACAATTGTCAATTTATCAAAACGGCGCGGGTTTGTTTTTCCCGCATCCGACATTTACGGCGGCTTGGGAAGCAGTTGGGATTACGGCTCGCTTGGCGTCGAACTGGCGAACAACGTCAAAAAATCGTGGTGGCGTTGGCTGGTTCACGAACGCGACGACATCGAAGGCTTGGATTCTTCGATTATTCAAAATCGTCTCGTCTGGAAATATTCGGGACACGAAACGACGTTTTCAGACCCGCTCGTCGATTGCCGCGCCTGCAAAGGCAGGTTTCGTCTCGACAAACTGCAGGACGTAAACTGCCCGAATCATCCGTTGCTTCATCCGGGCGAAGATAAGGAATGCGATTTGACGGACGCGCGCGAATTTAATTTGATGTTTCACACAACCGTCGGCGCGGTTGCGGCGGAAGACGACGAAAGCGCGCTCGCTTATCTGAGACCGGAAACCGCGCAGGGAATTTTTATCAATTTCAAAAACGTTCTCGACACCTCGCGCCGCAAACTCCCGTTCGGCATCGCGCAAATCGGGAAAGCGTTTCGCAACGAAGTTACGCCCGGAAATTTCATTTTCCGCACGCGCGAATTCGAGCAGATGGAAATGGAATATTTTTGTCGCCCGGAAGACGCGCCGCGTATTCATCAGGAATTTATCGACGCTTTTCAGGAATGGTTTTACAGCTTGGGAATTTCCGCCGACAATCTCAAACTTTACGAGCAATCAAAAGAAGAACTCGCGCATTACGCCGAAAGAACGGTCGATATTTTGTATCGCTTTTTCCCCGAACGCGACGACGAGGAAAAGCAGTTTGACGAACTGATGGGTATTGCCAACCGCAAGGATTTCGACTTAAAAGCGCACTCGAAAAAACCGGAAGACGCCGAAGGCAAGCGCGTCAACCCGGATTCGACCGAAGATTTATCGTATTTCGACGAAGCGACAAAGCAACGCTTTTATCCGTATGTCATCGAACCGGCAGTCGGCGTCAATCGCACGATTCTGGCAATTTTAATGGACGCTTACACGGAAAAAACAAACGACAAAGGCGAAACGCGCGTGATTCTAAAACTAAAACCGGAACTCGCTCCCGTAAAAGTCGCCGTTTTGCCGCTCGCCAAAAACAAACCGGAAATCGTCGCAATGGCGAGAGATTTGAAAAAACAGCTTCTGCCCGCGATGCGAACCGTTTACGACGACACGGGCGGCATCGGAAAATTGTATGCGCGGCAGGACGAAATAGGCACGCCGTTCTGCGTTACGGTTGACCACGAATCTCTGGAAGACAACCACGTAACCGTGCGTGACCGCGACACCTGGGAACAGGAAAGAGTTAAAGTTTCCGAATTGAAAGAATATTTGCTGCCGCGTCTGATGTAAATTAAAAACTTAAATTTTAATGTCCCGACTTCCTGGAAAAATTACCAAACTTGCCGAAATAATCAAGCAAAACGGCGGGCGCGCGATGCTCGTCGGCGGCTGTGTGCGCGATGAATTATTGAATATCGAGCCGAAAGATTACGACGTTGAAGTGTATGGTGTCGAGCCGCAAAGATTAAGAGAGATTTTAGAAAGTTTTGGCAAAGTCGATGCCGTCGGCGAAGCGTTTACAGTTTATAAACTCGGAAATGATTTAGATGTTTCACTTCCGCGCCGCGAAAAAAAAGTCGGGCGCGGGCATAAAGGTTTTGTCGTCGAAGGCGATTCGCAAATGTCGTTTGAAGAAGCGGCGAAACGTCGGGATTTTACGATAAACGCAATTCTTAAAGACATTTTAACCGGCGAAATCATCGACATTTACGGCGGGCGCGAAGATACAAAAAACAAAATTCTCCGCGTCGTTTCAAAAGATACATTTGTCGAAGATTCATTACGGGTTTTGCGCGCCGCGCAGTTTGCCGCGCGTTTTGAATTCGACATCGAGCCGGAAACCGTCGAACTTTGCCGCCGGATTGATTTAACCGATTTGCCGAAGGAAAGAATTTGGGGCGAGTTTGAAAAACTTCTACTTAAAGCGCAAAAACCTTCAATCGGTTTGAAATGGCTTTATGAATTAAATGTGGTCGAACAGTTTTTTCCCGAAATGAAAGCGCTCGTCGGCGTTCCTCAAGAAAAAACGTGGCATCCAGAGGGAAATGTTGACGTTCATACCTTACTTGTCGTTGACCGCGCCCGCGAATTGATTGATGATTTGTCGTATGCGAAAAAAGTTACGGTGATGCTCGCGGCTTTGTGCCACGATTTCGGCAAACCGGCGACGACCAGATTTTTTGACGGGCGCTGGCGCTCGCACGCGCACGACGAAGCCGGAGTCGCGCCGACCGTTTCTTTTCTCGACAAACTCGGAATTTTTACGCTCGACGGTTACGACGCGCGCGGTCAAATAATCGAACTTGTCCGCTATCATCTGCTGCCGGGAATGTTCTACAACCAGCGCGAAAACTTGGGCGACGGCGCGTTTCGGCGTCTGGCGCGGAAAGTCGAGCCGGATTTGCTCTACCGCGTATCTCGTGCCGACACACTGGGCAGAAACGCCGATTGGCTGCCGCCGGAAAAACAGTTCGACGCCGTTCCGCAGGAATGGTTTATCGAAAAGGCGAAGGAATTGTCGGTCGAAGAAACCGCGCCGCTTAAACTGCTTCAAGGTCGTCATTTGATTGAACTCGGTTTGAAACCGTCGCCGAAATTCGGCGAAATTATCACAGCCGTTTACGAGTTGCAGTTGGACGGGAAAGTTACCGATTTGGACGGAGCAATCAACGAAGCGAAAAAGTTGATTGCAGAGTAATCCGTTCGATAAATAATTTGTTATTTTGAATATTTGGGGCATTCGTTTAAATCCATATTCAAAGGTTATTTTTGGAAGGAAATTTGCGCGATAATCAAGCCGAAGAGTTGGCGGCGACTTAAATAAAATCGTAAAATCATAAAAATATGCCTTTAATAAAAAAACGACAGCTTGAAAATTGGTCGCAGCTAAGCGGCGACGAACGGAAAAGGTTTATCGAAAATCTGCCCGCGAGTCGTGAACGAGTCGAAGATTTGTTTGATTACTTGGACGTGCGCCTGCAAAAAAACGAATGCGACCACGATTTGAAATTCACGATGCAGTTTTTGATGGAAAACTGTCTCGATATGCCGAAATTTATGAGCTGGCTCAACGAAAACGGCGCTTACTGCGACTGCGAAATCCTGCAAAACGTCGAGCCGCAGTGGTTTAATGTTTTTGAAGAATTATAACTTTTTCGGAGGGATAGTAACTATGCCTAACATTAAAGAAACTCACGAACCGTTACCGTCTTTTTTGGTTCGGTGGTTTATTTTTTTCGATTGCATCCAAGCTCTTTTTTACAGCCTGATTACCTGTTTAGTGTTCTATTCAAGACCAGACGTCATCCGATTCTCTGGGATAATGTTATGGTGGCTGAAAAGCAAAGAATACTTAGAAAAAAGGAAAAAGAAGAAGTTAAAAATATTACACAACAAATCGAAAATCGATTTTACTGTGAACGTAAAGTTGCCAGCGGCTTTCGGAAAAGCACGTCGAAGCTGGCGATTGCGCCGACAATCATTACGAGAAACGTCGTTATTAGAACGCCTAAAATCGTCAAACCGAAATCTAATTCCCAATCAATCTTGAAAATATAAACGGACACGGCGAAAGATAAAACGGTCGCAAAACCCGCGCCGATTATTCCCGCGAGCAAGCCGAGAAGTCCGTATTCGGCAAACAGAATCGCCGCCAGGGTTTTGCGGCGCGTTCCCAGAGTTTTCAAAATCGCGTTTTCATAAATTCGCTGCGATTTGGTCAGCGCGATTGAGCCGGTTAGAATCAGCATTCCGCTTAAAATTACAAAGCTGCCGACGAACGAGATTGCCAGAACGAAATTGTTGACGAGTTTTTGGACTGCGGCGACAATATCTGCAACGTCGAAAACCTGGACGTTCGGAAATTCATCGACGACTTGTCGCTGAAGGCGCGCGCGGTCGGTTTCAGGAAGTTTTTTCAAAACGGTGGCGACAAATGTTTGCGGCGCTTTTTCCAGAACGCCGGGACGAAAAACGAAAATAAAAGCCGTGCGCGTGTTGCGTAAATCGAGCTTTCTGATGTTGGCGACCTGCGCCGTTATTTTTCGCCCTGAAATGTCGAAGGTTATCGAATCGCCAACCGCGACGCCCAATGTTTTGCTCATATCTTCTTCGACGGAAACTTGCAGCACATCGAAATTGTCGTTTTCATTCCACCAATTTCCGGCGATTACCGTTTCGTTTTCGTCCAGATTCGGGCGATACGTTACGGCGAATTCGCGTCCGATTGTGCCTTGCTGCTGCCGGACTTCGCGCTGCCCGTAATCGAAGGCGTTGCCGTTGACGAACGCGATGCGCGCCCGGATTGTCGGCACGATTTGCACATTTTCGCTCGTCGCGTTCTGGACGATATTTTTTAATTCTTCGACCTGACTTTTTTGAATATCTATAAAAAATAAACTCGGCAGTTTCTGATTGCGCGTAAAATCAAATTCGCGCACCAGATTCGTTTGCAGCGATTGAACCGCGAGAACGACGAACGCGCCCAAACCGACGGCGAGCAGAATCACGCGCGTTTGATTTCCCGGTCGATACAGCGAATTGACGGCTTGCGCGATTGAAAACGAGCCGAAATTTTTGATTCGCTTTAAAAACAAAGTCAAAACGATTGCCGCCAAATATAAACAGAGCGCGGTCGCGCCCAAGCCGACAAGAAAAAACGCGCCGATTTTCAGCGAACCGGCTTGCCAGACCGATAAACCGAGAAGTCCGGCGAGTGAAATCGCGCCGAAAACGGCGCGCGTCGGGTCGAGCCGCCGCATTTTTTCGCCGCTCGAATCGCGCAGAAGCAGATTCGGTTTGATATGGCGAACCTGCAGCAGCGGCAAACCGGAAAATAAAAGCGAAATTAAAACGCCTAAAAGAACGCCCTGCAAAGCGGTCGAAAGATGCACGCCGTAACTCATCGCTTCGGGCAGGACCGCGCCGAAACGCCATCCGGCAAACCACAAAAAACTCTGCGCCAGAACGATTCCGAAAAGGCTTCCAAGAAATCCGAGCGTTAAAATTTGAAGCAGATAAACCGTGATAATCTTGTTGCCGCTCGCGCCCAGACATTTCAAAACGGCGACGGATTTACGCTTTTGCTCGACAAAAACGCGCGCCACGTTCCAGACGCCGACGCCGCCGAGAACTAAAATAAGCAGTCCGGTCAGCGAAAGATAATTTTCCGTGCGCTCGAACTGCTCGTTTAAGTTTTCCTGCGTTTCGCGGTATGACCGAACGGTTACGGTCGTGTCTTTCAAAGTCTCGCGCAAGTTTTTGACCGTTTCATTCGGATTCTCAGATGTTCGATACAAAATTCTGCGGCGAATTCTACCGTTGTTGCGCGTGATTCCGGCTTCGTCAAACGCTTTTTTTTCGACAAAAACGCGCGCGCCGAGCCGAAAGCCGCTTGAGCCGCCGGGTTCTTCGTCGAAAGTTGCGCGAATCTCGAAATCCGCTTCGCCGATGCGGATTTTATCGCCGATTTTAACATTCAGTTTTTCCAGCAAAATCGGCGGAACGACCACGCCGCGATTTTCTAAAAGTTTGAAATCAAACGGTTTGCCGCCGGATAAGATAAATTCGCCGACAAGCGGAAACGGCGGTTCGATGCCTTTGAGTTCGACAAACTGCAAGCCTTCGTCGTCGGAATTTGCCGGACGCGCCATTGCCGAAGCCGTCATCGCTTCGTTTCTGGCTTCGATAATATTCGATTTACCGACGACGGATTCGATTTTCTCGATGTCGGACGGCGAAAAATCGTTGGTCGAGCTGATTTCAAAATCGGCGGTCATCAGAACGCGCGCGTCGCCGCCGACCGATTGACTCAAATTTTGAATCAGCGAGCGCAGCGCGACGACCGAGCCGACGCCGACGGCGATGCACAAAAAGAAAAACAAAAGCCTGCGCCACGAAGAACGGATTTCGCGGAACGTTAAGTTAAAGATAAAATTCATTCGTAGTATGTCCACATTCGCAGAATACGAACGATTTTTTCATTCTTTTCCACTTGGTAAATTAAACGATGCCGTATATTGATTCGGCGGGAATACGCGCCGTCAAAATCGCCGACGAGTTTTTCGTATGACGGCGAATTTTGAAACGGATTTTCGCGCAGTATATTCAAAAGTTTATCGACATTTTTCCACAAATCGGCACTTTTCAGTTTTTTCGCGTCTTTCAGAGATTGCTTTGAAAATAACAATTGCCAGCTCAATTTCGATTCTCCTTTTCGAGTTCGGAAAGGAATTCTTTTTCGCTCAAAAATTCTTCGTTCGGCGCTTTGAGTTCGGCAACCACAGATTTGTGTATTCCCGGAACTGACAGTAAATAAAGAGTTTCCTGCAACGCGTTCCAATCTTCTTCGGAAAGCAGAACGGCGTTGTGATTGTTGGCGGTTATTAAAATCGGTCGGTGCGATTTCGCCGTTTCGTCAATCAAAATTTCGATTTTGTCTTTGGCTTGGCTTGCCGTGATTACGTCGCGCATTTTAAATAGCTCCTTCTAATTAACAGTATCGCTCAAGACTCGTCCGTCCTTCAAAATTACCTGTCGCTGCGCTTTGTCGGCGAGATTCTGGTCGTGCGTAACGAGAATTAAAGTTACGTTGTTTCGGCGGTGCAGTTCGGTCATTAAATCGAAAATATGCGAACCGTTGCGCGAATCTAAATTTCCGGTCGGTTCGTCGGCAAGCAGGATTTTCGGGCTGTTGGCGAAAGCGCGGGCGATGGCGATGCGCTGCTGTTCGCCGCCGGATAATTCAGTCGGGTAATGATGCCCGCGAGCGGTTAATTCAACCGATTCGAGCAGATTTCCAGCGCGGCTTTTCGCTTCTTTTAAGCCTAAAATTTCCATCGGAATCAGCACGTTTTCAAACGCCGTTAAACTCGGAATCAGATGAAACGATTGGAAAATAAATCCTATTTTTTCACTTCTTAAAGTTGCCAGAGCGTCTTCGCTCATCGTTGTAACGCTTTGGTCGTCAATTAAAATATCGCCCGAACTCGGCGCGTCGAGTCCGGCAATCAAGCCTAACAGAGTTGATTTTCCGCTGCCCGAAGCGCCCGTTACGGCGACAAATTGTCCGTCGGGAATCGCAAACGAAACATCGTCGAGAATCGTTAAATCTTCCGTGCCGGAGCGGACGATTTTCGATACGTTTTTTAATTCAATCATAAAATTTTACGGATATTTTTCAACAAAATCGCTGATTTCTTCTGAAACGGCGGCGAGCGCGTCTTCGTCGGCGTCTTCTTCCGCCGGAATCGCCTGCAAAATATCGTCCAAATCGATTTTCATCCGTTCAAACTCCTGATTCGCTTCGTCTTTGTCGGAAAAATAACGCGTGTGAAACATCCAGCCGTAAATTCCGCAGGCGACGGCAAACGGCGCAAAGCTGCTTTCTTCTTCCAGAGTGATGCGCGCGCCGCCTGCGTGTTCTTCGTCGCGCGTGATTATTCCGCCGTCCGCACCGCTCGTTCCGATTGAAAAGCCTTCGTCATACTCGCGCCAATTTGTTTCTTCTCTCATCTCGAAATTAGACAATCGTTTGTTTTAGATGTGAAAATCAATCATAGCCGTTCAAAAAGTTACGAACAAGTTCGGGAAAATCTGCATCTCAAATCAAGCTGAAATGTTGGATTCTTTCATATTAAAATTATGTCTTATATTATTCGGGCGACGGCAATTTTAAGTTTTATTTCTCTGATTGTTATATTTTCGGCGTGCGGCGCGGCATCGTCGTCTTCTTCTTCAGCCGAACCGCGGGCGAATAAAAAAACGGAAAGAGCCGTTTCGATTCCGCTGACGGTTTCCGATAAACCGAAAATTATCGCGTTCGGCGACAGTTTGACGGCGGGTTTCGGTTTGACGGAAAAAGAATCGTATCCGTATCTTTTGCAGCAAAAATTAAAAGCCGACGGTTTTGATTACGAAGTAATAAACGCGGGCGTTTCGGGCGATACGTCGCTCGGCGGATTAGAGAGAATCGATTGGGTTTTAGAGCAGGAAAACGCGCGGATTTTAATTCTCGAACTCGGTGCGAACGACCTTCTTCGCGGTTTGCCGGTTGCTAAAATGAAACAGAATCTGAGCAAAATTATCCAGAAAGCCAAAGCGAAAAACATCGAAGTTTTGTTGTGCGGAATGCTCGCGCCGCCGACAATGGGCGCGCAGTATCAGCGTGAATACGTTTCGGTTTTCCCGGATTTGGCGAGCGAGCATAAAGTCGCGGCGTTTGTGCCGTTTATTCTTGAAGGCATCGCGGTTATTCCGAAACTGAATCAGGGCGACGGCATTCACCCGAACGCCGAAGGCGAAAAGGTTATGACGGAAAACGTTTACAGGGCGCTGAAACCTTTGCTGAAAAAGTAGGTTTCTAGTCGCCGACAACTGAAATAAAAAATAATAAAAATTGAAAACGGGAAAAGCAGAAATAAACTTTTCCCGTTTTTTGTGTTCTAAGATTTTATCTTTCGCGTTCGTTCGTGTTATTTGTGTAATTCGGCAAAATCTAAAGAACAGGGGAAATTTAAATTCAATGAACGTAACACATCTCGAATGCGCCAATTGTCATAAGATTTATGAGGCGAATAAACTGCATAATTTGTGTGTCGACTGCGGCAAACCGCTGCTGGCTCGTTATGATTTGGAGCGGGCGGCGCAAACTTTGACAAAGGAATCGCTTCAGACGCGCGCGTCCGATTTATGGCGTTACCGCGAAGTTTTACCCATCGAACGCGAGGAAAACATCGTCAGTTTGGGCGAAGGCTGGACGCCGCTTTTGACGGCGAATCGATTATCCGAAACTTTGTCAATCAAATTAAATCTTTTTATAAAGGACGAATCGACAAATCCGACGCAGAGTTTTAAGGCGCGCGGAATGTCGGCGGCGGTTTCGATGGCAAAGGAATTGGGCGTCAAAAAAGTTGCCGCGCCGTCTGCCGGAAACGCGGCGGGCGCGCTTGCCGCCTACGCTTCACGCGCCGGAATGGAAACATTTATTTTTATGCCGCGAGACACGCCGCGAGCCAACGTTGTCGAATGCGAGCAGACCGGTGCGAACGTAACTCTAATTGATGGTTTAATTACCGACTGCGGAAAAATTGTCGCCGAAAGAAAAGACGCCGAAGGCTGGTTTGATATGTCCACTTTGAAAGAACCGTATCGCGCCGAAGGCAAAAAGACGATGGGCTACGAACTCGCCGAGCAGTTCGATTGGAATTTGCCGGACGTTATTTTGTATCCGACCGGCGGCGGCACGGGTTTAATCGGAATGTGGAAAGCGTTTGACGAGATGGAAGCGATGGGCTGGATTGACGAAAAACGTCCGCGAATGGTTTCGGTGCAGTCGGTCGGCTGCGCGCCTATCGTCAAAGCGTTTCACGAAGGCGATACGTTTGCCGCCGAATTTCCGAACGCCGAAACCGTCGCTTCCGGTTTGCGTGTGCCGAAGGCAATCGGTGATTTTCTGATTCTCGACGCTTTAAGAAAATCGAACGGAACAGCCGTCGCCGTAACGGACGAGGAATTAATTGCCGCAACCGGCGAAATCGGCGCGGCGACGGGTTTATTCTGCGCGCCCGAAGGCGCGGCGTGTCTGCCCGCTCTCCGAAAAATGATTGAACAGAATTTAATCGATAAAGGCGAAACCGTCGTTATCTTCAACACCGGCGCGGGCGTCAAATACCTCGAAGCGTTTAGCTAATCAATGAGCGAATTACGAATTAAAGAAAATCTCTCCGAAATTCGTAATTCGTAATTCGTAATTCGTAATTTTTTTCACTGACTTTTGAAGTTATACAAAATAATCCCCGTTACTTTTACCTTTTGCTGCGATAAAAACGTCGGCGAAAATTTCGAGGCGCGGGCGGCGCGGGCGGCGGATGGTTTTAGAAGCGGATGACCGCTGACGGCGTTTGCCGCGATGACGTTGCCGTCTTCGTCAATCGTTACCTGCACCTCGACTTCGCCGCTCGCCCGAACCGCTTGCGCCGCTTTTGAATATTCGGGTTTAACCAGCGTTAGGGCTTTACCGTTGACGACGCCGGTGGAAATTGTAACCGGTTTTTTCGGCGCATCGACTTTCGGCGCGGCAGTTTTCAAAGCGGGCGGCGGCGCGACTTCGATTTTTGCCGTTTCTTCAATCTGCGGTTTGCCGGAATCCGAATCGCCGATTGACTTTCCGACGCCCGTTCCCGTGCCGCGCTCCGCTGTAAAAGCGCCGGAGGCGGACGGATTGGAATCGTTTTCGCCGAGCGTAAATCGTCCGTTCGGACGCGCCGCTGCCGTGTTTCGCACAACGGAAGTCGTGTCGGATGCGACGGTTGGAACTTCATCGACGCGCATTATATTTTCGCGGCGCGTCGGCGGTTTGTCGATTGATTTTTCGATTGACGCCCGCGCCGATTTCGGCGCGGGCGTCGGCTGTTCGGGCGGCGCGTTTTCCGTAATCGCCACCGGCGCGATGACCGACGACATATTCAAACCGTCGCTGCCGAGCGCGAGATTGTAATTGAAAAGACTGTAAATGAGCGCGACGGTTAAAATCGTCGCCGCGCCCGAAACGGTTGAAAGTAAAAATCCGCCGAGCCTTCTGTTTTCGCTCGCATTGTTTTTCGATTCGATAAGTTTGTCCAACATTTGTTTTTCCCTCCAGAATTTGTCCGGTGCCGACGCGGGTCAATCGTCTGAAAATTGAAAAATGTCCGGTTAATATTTTCAATATATTTCCCCAACCGAAAGGTTAGACACCGAAAATAATTATTTGTTCCCAGGGATTCTGATAAAATAAACGCGGGGTTTTGACCGCCCCGCTTCGCGCAAACATTTTCGTCCGCGAAGTTTTTGTCAGGCTTTTGGAGAAATAAAATTATGCGTCGAACGGTTTTTTATTTATCGGTTGCGCTGTTGGCTTTCGGGATTGGTTCGTTTGTTGTTTTTAAGTTTTACTTTCAAACTGTCGAACAACCTTTTGTTACGGAGAAAATTGAAATTGCTGAAAATGCGCCAAAAATTGAAACTAAAAGTGAGGAAATAAAATACGGATGTAAAGAAGAGGAACTCGAATCATTTTGGGAAAATTTGGATAAAGCTGTATTTCTAAAATTCAAAAGAGAAGAAATAAAAATAAGAAACACCGACGCGGCATTTACCAGCTTTCCTAAATCGCCTGATAATTTAAAGCGTTTTGATGAAGAATGGATTGATTTTCTAAAAAATTTTAACTGTGCATATTTTGCCGGCGTTGACAATGATGTTGGTTTAGTTGACTTAAATAATGACAGCGAAAAGGAAATTTTTGTAATTGGGGAATTAAGTAATTACCATGCGGAAAAAGAATTGTTTGTTTTCCAAAAGAAAAACGGTTTGTGGAAGACAATTTTGTTTGATATAGGAAATCAGGAAACGCGAGTCAAAGCCACAAGGACTAACGGGTATTTGGATATAGAAACAAAAACAAGTATTAGTGGTGGCTATCAGCAAATAAGCGTCTTCAAATTTAATAGCAATAATTACGAAGAAAAGGTTTGTTATTCCGACAACAAAGTTGTAGACATTGGAGACGAAACAATTATCCTTAATAAGGCAGTAATAACCCGCAATAAATGTTTTCAAAAATTTAGCAATCTCTTAAAGTAAAATTTTATTCAACACTACAAATCTAAAAACAAGTAAATTTGGACAATAAACTCGAAATTTGTTAGCCTTTACGTTGATTTACTGCATCAAACATCGAAAATTTTTATTCAACTTTTTATATTAAAACATTATGTTCAGTGATAATTTCCGTCGCGGCGAAGGGAAAAGGAAGGGAAAGACCGGCTCGAAAGCCGCGTCGAAACTTGCCGATATTGGTTGGAAAGCGTTTCAGGCGGTTAATAAAACTTTGCCCGAAGGCGAATCTATCAAGCCGAATTGGGCGGCTGAACCGCTTTTGAAATCTTATGAGCGAACCGCGCCGCCGCTCGGATTTCCGCGCGAAACCGATTCGCTTTGCCCGACGTGCGTTAAAAACGTGCGGAACGGCGTGATTGATAAATCGATTCCGCTTGAGATTTTGATGAACTCGCATCCGGGCGAAATTAAGGCGCAGATTTTGGAAGAAAACGGGCAGGTCGTGATGCGGAAAACCTGTCCGACGCACGGCGAATTTGTTGACGTGATGGCGACGGACGCGAAGTTTTTGGAGCGCATCGAATCGCTGTTTTACGGGCGCGATTTCAAAGCGGCGGAAGACAAGCACGTTCATCATCACGGCACTTCGGATATAAAATTCGGGCGCGGCGCGGTTCTAACCGTTGATTTGACGAACCGCTGCAATATGATGTGCAACCCGTGTTTTATGGACGCGAATCAAGTCGGCTACGT
>JALZOE010000229.1 GCA_030857325.1 Acidobacteriota bacterium | reverse complement strand
ACAAGATTTGAAACTCTTCATCGGTCAATCCGGTAGCTGCCAAAAACTCTTTCGGTTTTCCTTTTAATTCAACATATCTTAACATTTACACAGTTTAATTGATTTTACTTATTTCCGATAATGTCTAATATAAAAATATGAAAACCAGAAAATTGAGAGATTTGGAAGTTTCAGCCGTCGGACTCGGCTGTATGGGAATGTCGGAATTTTACGGCGCGGCGGCGAGTCGTGATGACGCCGAATCGATTGCGACGATTCATCGCGCGCTTGAAATCGGTGTAAATTTTCTCGACACGGCTGATATGTATGGACCGTTTGTCAACGAAGAACTCGTCGGCAAGGCGATAAAAGGCAGGCGCGACGAATTCGTTATCGCAACGAAATTCGGCATCGTGCGCGACGCTCAGAATCCGGGCGTGCGCGGCATTAACGGCAAGCCGGATTATATTCGCGGAGCGGTTGAAGGAAGTTTGAAGCGTCTCAGAATCGAGACGATTGACCTTTATTATCAGCACCGCGTTGACCCGAAAACGCCGATTGAAGAAACCGTCGGTGCGATGGCGGAGCTTGTCAAACAAGGAAAAATCCGCCACATCGGTTTGTCCGAAGCGGGCGCGGAATCGCTCAGACGCGCATCGAAAATTCATCCGATAACGGCTTTGCAGTCTGAATATTCACTGTGGACGCGCGAGATTGAGGACAACGACGTTTTGGCGACGTGCCGCGAACTCGGAATCGGATTTGTCGCTTATTCTCCTTTGGGGCGCGGATTTTTGTCTGGGGAAATCAAGCGGTTTGAAGATTTGGCAGCGGACGATTATCGTCGTCATAATCCGCGTTATCAGGGCGAAAATTTTGATAAGAATTTAAAGCTGGTTGAAAAAGTCGAAGAAATTGCCAGTGAAAAAGGTATTACGACTTCGCAATTGGCGATTGCCTGGATTATGGCGCAAGGAAACGATGTTGTCCCGATTCCGGGAACGAAACGCCGTAAATATCTGGAGCAAAATGCCGAAGCCGCCGATATTATGCTGAGTCAGGAAGATTTGGCGCGCATCGAAGACGTGTTTCCGAAAGATGCGGCGAGCGGTCAGCGTTACCCGGAAGCAATGATGAAATCGGTAAACGGATAAGAGTTTTGCCCGCGAAATACGCGAAAAAGCGCGAAAAATATTTTATGAAAATTTGTTGTTTTCGTGTTCTTCGTGTGTTTCTCAGGCAAAATATAAAAGGTTATGAACGACGAAAAAATCGTGCTGTTTGCGCGGTTGAAAGTTAAAAAGGATGCGGTTGACGATGCGAAACGCGCGGCGCTGGCGATTGTCGGCGATTCGCGCGCCGAAGTCGGTTGTATAAATTACGATTTTCATCAGGCGATTGAGGACGAAACGATTTTTCTGTGGCACGAAACGTGGACAAACGAAGTTGCGATTGACGCGCACGGAAATTCGCCGCATTTCAAGCAGTTCAGCGCGGCGGTAAAGGATATTACCGACGAGCCTTTGCAGGTAACGCTGACAAAAATGGTTAGCGAAAAGGTGTGATAATTGATTTTGGACAAATAAAAATAATTTATTAAAGGAGATACGAAAATGAATTTTACAAGAGAAGCGGACGCCGATTGGAACGGCGGAATTATGGACGGAAAAGGAACGGTGAAGCTCGGCAGCGGCGCGTTTGAAGGCGCGTATTCTTTTCAATCGCGGTTCGGCGACGACACGACGGCGACGAATCCAGAAGAATTGATTGCCGCCGCGCACGCCGGTTGCTATACGATGGCGCTGTCGGGCAATTTGGGGAAAGCCGGTTATAAACCGACGAATATTCACACGACGGCGAAAGTTAAAATCGAGAAACAAGGCGACGGCTTTGTCATTCCCAATATCGATTTGGTAACCCAAGCGTCGGTTGACGGTATCGGTGACGAAGAATTTCAAAAAATCGCCGAAGAAACGAAAAAAACTTGTCCGGTCTCTCAGGTTTTGAGCGGCGCGGAAATCAGTTTGAAAGCAAATTTGAGCAAAGGCACGGCGGCGTAATAATTTAAACAAAAAATAACGCGAGGCGGAATTTGAATTTTGCCTCGCGTTATTAAAATAAGTTTTGTTCTACGACTATTTAGATTCGCCGCGCCCGGTTTTGTGCTGCAATTCTTCGATGCGTTTTGAAGCGTCGGCTTTGGTGAGATTTTCATCGAATTCTTCTTTGGCTTCTTCGCTCAGAGTCGTCAGATATGAACGCTGCGCGCCGGTCATCGGCTCGTCGCCGGTCGTCCAGTTGTCCGGGTCTTTGATAGTATTGCTTTCCTCGCTGTGTTCCTGTGTTTTTTTGTCAGACATAAATTTACTCCTGTAATGTTCGATTTTGTTTCAGTGATTAAACACCAGCCAATGCATTGCACGAATCGTGCCAAAAGCGACAGATTTTATGGAACCAATATAGAAGATTGCAGAGAATAAAAGAGTTGGCAAAACAAAGTTGATAAGTTAATATAAAACAAACATTTGCGAAAAAATATCGAAATCGAAAAGAGTTTTTCGCAAACTCGTAAATTAAAGTTTAAGGAGATTTTTGAGAAATGGGAAATTTTACAAAAGAAGCGACGGATACGAATTTTGAAGTTGATGTTTTGGGTTCGGATAAAGCGGTTTTAGTCGATTTTTGGGCTGAATGGTGCGGACCGTGCCGGATGATTGCGCCGTCGGTCGAAGCGATTGCCGAAGAATACGGCGACAAGGCGGGCGTTTATAAAATGAACGTCGATGAAAATATGAGCGTGCCGCAACGTTTCGGCATTCGCGGCATTCCGACTTTGATTGTTTTCAAAGGCGGACAGGAACAGGAACGCATCGTCGGCGCGGTTTCACGCGACGCGATTGCGAAAGTAATGGAAAAATACGTCTAAAAATTAGTGGTAAACAGTAAGCGGTAAATGAAAGACAAATTTTTCATTTACCGCTTACCGTTTTTCGTTTACCAACTAAACAAGTTGGCATAGTGTTTGCCGTTTGTAATTTCCACCGAAGCCGAATGTATTAAAAACATTCTTTTAATTATTAAAGGGAAAATCCGGTTTCGCAAATAAAAGAACAAAGGGAAAAGGGAGAAATTATGAACGCGATAGAATTATTAAAATCCGACCACGACAAAGTTGAGGAGTTATTTAAACAAGTCGAAGCGACCGAAGACGAAAATAAAAAACACGGGCTTTTTACGCAGATAAAAGCTGAACTCGAAACGCATACGCACATCGAAGAAACGATTTTTTATCCGGCGATTATGGTCAACAAAGAAATAAAGGACATCGTTCTCGAAGGACTCGAAGAACATAAACAGGCGAAAACTCTGCTGCGCGACATCCCGAATCTTTCGGACGGCAGCGAAAAGTTCGACGCGAAGTTAAAAGTTTTGATGGAAGATGTCGAGCATCACGTCGAAGAAGAGGAAAGCGAAATGTTCCCGCTGGTTAAAAAAGCCTTCGATAAAGAACAACTCGAAAAACTCGGCGAACAGTTACAATCTGAAAAATTGAGTTTCCAAAAATCGCAGGCGGCAAGCGCAAGCTAATTCTTTTAATCTGCAAATCAAAAATAAAAAGGAACGAATAATGTTTTTATTCGTTCCTTTTCTACTTTAAATTTTACCTGTCGCTCAAAAAATTTATAGCGTTCCGACTGATTTTCCGTATAATACCAAAATGCGTTTTATATTCGTCCTGCTATCGATAATCGCCGCAATTCTTACGCTTTTGATAATCGGCTTGACAATCCTGAGTTTAAGCGCGGGCGGCGGAAGCATTCTTCTTCCCGGCTTCGGCTTAATCATTTCTTTGCCGCTTGTTATTCTGCTGCTGGTTTTTGTCGATGTCGTGATTATCCTTCTTGCATTATTATTTAATCGATTGGATAAAAAAGATAATCTTTACAGATAGAAACCTTTGTTAATTTGAATATTTACGAAACAGCCGAAACTTCCGCCTTTTGCTTAAATTCTTCCAATACATCGAAAACCTGAAGCGCATACTTTACATTCCCAAACGGCGCTGAAACCTGGACGCCCTGCAATAAATCCTGAACTTCCGTTAAAGATTCGCGGGCGATTTTGATTCCTTCGTCGCGCGCCGCTTCTTTTGAAACGTCGGACGCCCGACGCATTCTTTCCAGAATATCATTCGTAACATTTACGCCCGGAACTTCGTTGTGCATAAATTCGGCGTTGCGAATCGAGACGAGCGGGAAAATTCCGGCGACAATCGGGATGCGAACGTGTTCGATTCGTTTGAGAAAATCGCGCAGCTGTTTGGTGTCGTAAACCGGCTGTGTAATGGCGTATTCCGCGCCCGCTTCGACTTTCCATTCAAAACGTTTTATTTCTTCGTCAATGTTTATCGCGCCCGGATTGACGCCGACGCCGATTGAAAAAGCGGTCGGACAGCCGATTGGATTGTTTCCTAAATCTAAGCCGTGATTGAGTTTGTTGACCATATTCGTCAAACCGATTGAGTCGATGTCGAAAACGGCGGTCGCGTCCGGGAACGGTCCCATTTTCGGCGGGTCGCCCGTGATGATCAAAAGATTGTGCAACCCCAAAGCCGCCGCGCCCAGCAAATCCGACATCATTCCCAAAAGATTTCGGTCGCGGCAGCAGTAATGCAAAACCGCTTCGATGCCGAGGTTTTGTTCAACGAGAATCGCCGTCGCCTGCGCGCTCATACGGGTTTGCGCCCGCGGACCGTCGGGAATATTCACCGCGTCAACGCCGTGTGCCTTTAATAATTTTATTGATTCGAGCGTCTTCTCCGCATCGCAGCCTTTCGGAGGCAGCACTTCAACCGATGTGACAAACTCACCGCGCGCAATTTTCCGAGACCAGTTCGAGCGCAACTCCGGCGGCACGATTTCGACATCAACCGGTTTTAAGTCGATAACTTTTATTGAATCAGTTTGTCTTGCGGTTTTATTTATGATGCGCGGCGAAACCGCGCGCACCGAATCGGAAATAAGTTTGATGTGCTGCGGAGTGGTGCCGCAGCAACCGCCGATAAACGTTGCGCCCGCCTTGATAAACCGCTTGGCAAACTTCGACA
>JALZOE010000228.1 GCA_030857325.1 Acidobacteriota bacterium | reverse complement strand
ATCTTTTTGGCATTGTCGATGCAGTTCATACTGACGAGCAAATCGACGTAGCGCTGATATTGAGCGTGGGAATCGAAATGGTCGGGAATATCGGTGCGCGGAAATTTTTTGAAAACTTCCGAGCGGTAGCTTTTCAGTCCCGTGTGATGACCGAGCCAGAACGGGCTTGATGTCGTCATCGCCAGAACGTGCGGCAGAAAATAACGCGCCGCGTTCATAATGTGAATCCGCCGGTCTAAATCCGTGATGCCGACGTGAACGTGAAGCCCGAAAATCAGAAGCGAGCGCGCCACCATTTGCAGTTCTTCGACGAGAAATTCGTAACGCTCGTCGTCGAAAATCTCCTGCTCGCTCCATTTTGAAAACGGATGCGTCGAAGCGGCGACGATTTCCATTCCCTTCTTGCGCGACAGCCACGAAATAATGCAGCGCAGCTTTGTAATGTCTTCGC
This sequence comes from Acidobacteriota bacterium, assembly GCA_030857325.1. GTDB lineage: Bacteria > Acidobacteriota > Blastocatellia > Pyrinomonadales > Pyrinomonadaceae. The sequence continues at coordinate 4,650 of JALZOE010000228.1, read as the reverse complement.
GCGCTTCCTGGATATTGGCGCAGACGCCAGTTCCGACTTCAATCATCGATTGAATCATCTCCGGCTTTATCTTTTCGCCGAGCAGCAGTTTGCCTTCTTCCAAGATTTCGGAAACGTGCGATTTCAATTCGCGCGTCTGCGGGTCAACAATCTGAAATTCCTCTTCAATTCCGAGCGTAAATTGTTCAAACATAAATTTTTAGTGGTAAATGTTAAAGGGTAAATGAATAAATGTCTTATATTCAGCATTTACCATTTACCGTTTACCGTTATTCAAGATGTAATTCTCTTTTGAGTATTTCTTCGTTCTTCTCCGACATCGCCTGAAAGCGGATGCCGACGCCGTGTCCGGGGTCTGTATAAGTTACCACGCCGTCCAAGCCTAGTTCTTCGCCGCCGACGACCATTCGCATAAAAAGCGGCGCGCCGATTTCGAGCGGCGCGCTTGTCAGCATATACAATCCGCCGATGCCGATGTCGCGCGTGTTGGCGATGCCCGTGCCGTCGCCGCCTTCATACTCGACGTTGACAATCAATTTTTTACGGTCTGAACCGCGTTTTTCCAAAGGCGCAAGCGCTTGTTCCGGCTCTTTCGGTATCATCAATTTTTCCTCTTTATTATTTAAATTACGGAGAACTTTCATTCATTTTAACTATTTTTCGTTTGATTGAGAGAAATATTTTCAAAAAATAAACAAATCAGTCAAATTAAATCGATATTAGTTTGCAGTATCGGGAAAAAAGAAGAAACCGAGCTTGTCAGTCGAGCAGCGAAACACGCGGTTCGATTGGTAATTTCCGCCCTTACCTGTTGCAATTTTCCTGACCGCAAGTTACCATAAATCCTCGTTAAAACAAGCGTTTTATTAAAATCTTCGATTGAAATCGAGATGAAACGGCGCGTTTTTTTATTTTTTATTTCGTCTTAACTTTGTATTATTTATGGGTTTTTCGACAATTGCAATTCACGCGGGCAACGAACCGGACAGCGCGACCGGCGCGGTTGCCGTTCCGATATATCAAACTTCGACCTACGCGCAGGAAGCGCTCGGAAAACACAAGGGTTTTGAATATGCCCGGACGCAGAATCCGACGCGCTCGGCGCTCGAAAAAAACATCGCCGCGCTTGAAAACGCCCGATTCGGTTTCGCTTTCGCTTCGGGAATGTCGGCGATTGACGCGACGTTAAAACTTGTCAAAGGCGGTGAACACGTCATTTTAGGCGACAATACCTACGGCGGAACTTTCCGTCTGTTCAGCCGCGTGCTGGCAGATTACGGCGTCGAATTTGATTTGGTCGATACATCCGACGCGACAAACGTCGAGCGAGCGTTTAAACCGAACACGAAAATGGTCTTTGTCGAAACGCCAACCAATCCGGTAATGACCGTTACGGATTTGCAGGCTGTTTCGGATGTTTCGCACGCGCACGGCGCAAAGGTTGTTTGCGACAACACTTTTATGTCGCCTTATTTGCAGCGCCCGATTGATTTCGGCATCGATATTGTCGTCCACTCGACGACCAAATATTTGAACGGTCATTCAGACGGCGTCGGCGGATTCGTCGCGCTCAATGACGAAGAAGACGCCGAGTGGATTCAATTTATCCAAAACAGCGTCGGCGCGATTTTATCGCCGTTCGATTCGTTTCTGGTGCTGCGCGGCACGAAAACATTAGCGTTGAGAATGGAAGCGCACGACAGAAACGGGCGCGCCGTAGCCGCCTTTTTAGCCGAACATCCGAAGATTCAAAAAGTTAATTATCCCGGTCTCGCGTCGCACCCCCAGCACGAAATCGCCAAACGCCAGCAAAAAGGCTTCGGCGGAATGGTTTCGTTTGAAACCGGCTCGCTCGAAGCCGCCAAAAAAGTTTTGGAAAACGTCAAGCTCTGCACTTTGGCGGAAAGCCTCGGCGGTGTCGAAAGTTTAATCTCGCATCCGGCGTCGATGACGCACGCTTCGATTCCGCTCGACCGCCGCCAGAATCTCGGCATCTCCGATGGTTTGGTTCGCGTCTCGGTCGGCATCGAAGACGTTGAAGACATAATCGAAGATTTAGACCAGGCGCTTCAATAACGGTAAACGGTAAATGGTAAATTTGTTTTGTCCATTTACCGTTTACCGTTTACCGTTTACCGTTTACCACTATTTATGAATGTTGAAACACACGCTACTTCGCACATCGGGCGCGTTCGCAAAGGTAACGAAGATAATTATCTTCTGCTGCATATTTCCAGTTCTAAAACGTGGACGTGTTCGCAGGAGGCGAACGAATTTATTATCGAATCGCAGAAATTCGAGGTTGACGAAAAAGGCGTTGTTTTAGCTGTCTCGGATGGAATGGGCGGCGCTCTCGCCGGTGAAGTCGCCAGTAAAATGGCGGTCGAAACCGTCGGCAGTCAATTATTAAATGATGATTTAAATAAAACAGACACGTCCGAAATCACGAACGATTCTTTAATCGAAAAACTTTACGAAGCGACCGTTTACGCCAATCATCTGATTCACCAGCAGGGACGCTCCGATTCGCATTACAGCGGTATGGGCGCGACCTTTACGGCGGCAGGCATTACGCGCCGGACAATCGATTTGGTGCAGGTCGGCGACAGCCGCGCATATCTGGTTCGCGGCAAAAAAATTTATCAGGTTACCAAAGACCAATCGCTGGTGCAGCAGTTGATTGACGCCAAACAAATCTCGCCCGAAGAAGCCGAAACGCACTCGCTCAAAAACGTTATTCTTCAGGCTTTGGGCGCGCAGAATGAAATTTATCCGGTTCCGTCGCGTTTTGCGCCGCGGCGCGACGATATTTTATTGATATGCAGCGATGGTTTATCCAATAAAATCGCCAGCGTCGATATGCAGCGAATCGTTTTAAACAATCTCGACAAGCTGCATCTGGCGTCCGCCGAGATGGTCAAATCAGCCAATGAACGCGGCGGTGAAGACAATATCACTTTAATTTTAGCCAAACTTTCCGGCGACGATTTGCCCGAATCGACCGACGAAGCGATTAAACTGGAAACCCTGGATTTCGGAAGCATTCACGACACGGCGGAACAAGACACGGCAGAGATACTCTGAAAGTAAAAATATAGAAATTAAAAAGACAAAATTGAAAACAGGTCGGACAAATGTAATTAACTGAAGCCTGAGCGCAAATCAAAAACGCTTCGCAGTAGATGCGAGATGACAGATAATAATTCACAGATGGAAAAACGGCTTTAATCTATCCTTTGTCCTCTGTCATCTATCGGCTATTCCGAAAAGTTAAATCTTGATTTCACTAAACTTAATTACGCTCATCCTTCAATTAAATTAAATATTTATAACGTTATACTATTTCTTAATATAGATTTCTTAAGCTTTGCACTTTTAATTTTTACTTTTGCCTTACGATTCTTCGCGCCATCCGGGTAATTCGCCCGCGCGTCGAACGTATATGGAAGAACCTTTGACATAGATGACTTCGACTTTTTCGCCTTCTTCGAGCGGTTTTTTGTCTTCGACGGGAAACGCCGTCCATATCGAACCGTAAACTTTGACCGCGCCTTCCTGCAAAGTGCCGCGGCTCGCCGCTGTTACCGTGCCGATTTGTCCCGGAAGAGCGTCGATTCCGGTTTTGAGCGCGTTTTCGTCCTGATGTTTATACAAATTACCGAAAATCGTTCGCGACATCGCCGTCAAAGCAATCGAAACGACGGCGAAAATTAAAAACTGCCAACCCAAACCCAGACCGACCCAACCGACAAACGCCGCCGCCAAAGCGCCGAGTCCGAACCAAAACAACACGAAGCCGAGCGTCATTGTTTCAGCGACAATTAAAATAACGCCCAAAATAATCCAAAAAATCCAGGCAAATTGTTCCATATTTTCGTTTCAATAAAGACGTTTTATGCCAACAGTATTGCAGTTATTCAGGGTTTTGTCATTATAATTCGTTTTCCCCTTTTGTTTGCATTATTTCAAGCGTGTCTCTTTGAACTAAAAAAAAAAGCGTGTTAATCTTTTTTTCGTGCTTGGGTGGCGGAATTGGTAGACGCACAGGACTTAAAATCCTGTGTCCTTCGGGGCGTGCGGGTTCGATTCCCGCCCTAAGCACCATTTAGAATCAACAAGTTAAGGGCATCTTGATAGATGCCCTTTTTGTTATTTTGGGGTTTGGTGTGCCATTAGTGTGCCAATAGTCTAAAATGTCTCATAAACGACCCGATACTGTTGCCCAATTCAATTTGAATAAAATATGTTCAATAAAAATGTTACAACTTCACATGTCTATTTTCAGTTTTTATTGACGATTTTGAATTGGGCAACAGTATCCGCCCCTTTTTGAGACAATTAAAAACATAGAAAAAGTGCCTCAAAAGTCATACGTTTTGGGGACACTTTAACTGTTGACGACTTATATTTAGACTTAATTTCTAGTGCATTGCCTTTTTAGTGATTTGTCTCATAAGTCGTCACACATTTGTTTGCTAACTCCTTGAATTTTATTAGTCTAAAACCAAGTTTAGCGAACCCGTTGCCCGGTTTTCAATTTTTACCTTCCAAATTTAAACAGACTCTAACTGGCAACTTGGATTAACTCAACTTGAAACCTTTAAAGAGGAAAAAGCCCGCTTAGATTTTGCAAGCTAAGCGGGCGTAGTG
>JALZOE010000227.1 GCA_030857325.1 Acidobacteriota bacterium | reverse complement strand
CGCCCGCCGCGAGTCTGCCGACGGCGGCGAGTTTTTCGGCGCGACCGGCGGCGTGAATCGCTTCGACGCGCATCGTTACGTCTTCGCCGATAGTGATAACGTGCGTAACTTCCCGTGTTTCGGCGTCCGCCATCGGAATTTTGCTGACGAGCCGGTGTTTTGTCGAGCCGTCGTCATTGATTGTCCGCTGTTCGATGCGCTCGATTTTTCCCGTCGAGAAGGCGCGCTCAAATTCCTGACGCAACTTGCCGTTCAGATATTTGGCTAAAACCTGAAAAACGTCGCGCCCGATAACCGCCTCGCGCGCTATTCCCTGATTCCCGATTTCACGATGACGATTACATGTAACGATGCGGTAATCGCGGTCGATAACATACAGCGAAACCGGCAGCGCGTCCAGAACCGCTTCGGTAAATTTGCGCTGTTCCTCTTTGGCTTTATTGACCGAAGTGTTTATCGTCGCCTCGTAATGCGCCGAAAGATATGACGCTCATCGCCGCCATCTGCGTCGCTGCGTCAATCAAACGCCGCACCGATTCGGCGCAGTCGTATTTATCCGCAAACCCGACGATTAACACGCCTTTTACTTCGCCGTTAATGTGCAGGGGCGAGACGTATTCAATTTGGTGCGTTTTCGGCTTGAGCAGAAATTCATCTTTTTTCTCTTTAAAGGAGGAAATTTGCGGCGGCAGAAATTCAAGCCATTTTTTGAATCGGCTCTTGTGCAGAAAATCGGATTTTTCCTTTGTTTCATTTGCCGCAAACGCGCAGCTTATTAAACCGATGTGTTCGAGTTCGACGACCAGAGCGCAGATTTCCGCGCCCGTTTCCGTTTGAATTGCTTCGGCGACGCGCAGCGCAACTTTTTTCGGATGAACCGTAAAAAGCAGACTTCTTCCGAGTTCGGTAATAAACTTCAGCTCACGCGACGACTCCGAATTCTTCACGGCGGCGGAAGAATACACGTCCGATTTACTTTTTATTTGCTTCGGAGCTAACATGCTGGCTTTATTCGGCGAGTTTGACAAACTTTTCAAACAATTTGTCATCTAATTGGCTGGTTAAATTTAGAAGTGAGAAGTTTTGTAACTTCCATTCTATTAAAAAAGGTTTTTAACATTTTGCCAACGGTTTTAACACGTGTTTAAATCAATTATATTTGACAGTTTGCCCGATTCGTTGAAAACTTAAAAAGCCGTTATGAAAATGACAAAATTGCGTTTGAAAAAAATTTACGTCCTCTTTGTTTTATCAACTTCGATTTTTATTTTCTCTTTAATAAAAATCGAAGCACAGGAAACGGTCGATAAAACCGTGGCAACCGTCAGCGACGGCTTCGACACCGAGCTGATAACTTACTCGGATTTGCTGTGGCAATTGGCTTTAGTGCCGAGCGCGTCGCTCAATCCGCCGTCTTCCGAAGACTTAAACCGCGCGTTGCAAATTTTAATAAATCAACGCCTTTTTGCTTTGGAAGCCGAACGCGTGCCGCGAGCCGCGCCGGACGAAGACGATATAAAAAATGAAATTAATCGCGTTCTCGCGCTTTTTCCTTCGACCGCCGAATTTGAAAAACGTCTTCGACTCGTCGGATTCGATTCGGTCAACGACGATAATTTCGAGCGAATGATGGCGCAGAGAGTTTCGATTGAAAAATATCTGGATTTTCGGTTTCGTTCCTTTGTCGTCATTACGCCGGAAGACGAAGCCAAATATTACCGCGAAGTTTTTACGCCTGATTTTCGCCGCCGTAATCCCGGACTTCTGATGCCGCCGCTCGACGAGAGACGCCTGCAAATCAATCGGATTCTGACGGAACAAAAAGTCGCCGCCGACATCGAAAAATTTCTCGACGAAGCCAAACGCCGCACTGAAATCGTTGTCTTGAGCGAAGTTTAAAAGCCGTTTGAAAACTTGTGATTTTCAAATCAAAGAAAAGAAATAGGACGTGGATGAACACCGATTAAGCAGATTAGCGCGGATTTTTGAAAAATATTTTGCGGTAAAAATCATATCCGCGTCAATTCGCCGAATCCGTGTTTGTCTGCGTCCTGTTTCCTGACTTTTCAAACGGCTTTTAAGTTAATTTATCAATTCAAATAATTCCTCGACGTTCGGCAAAGCCGTTCTCGCCCCCAACGCGCGGCATTTAAGCGCGGCGACGCCGTTTGCCGCTTTCGCCGCTTTTTCTACAGTTTCGCCCGCCAGCAAACCGTAAAGAAAACCGACGCGAAACGCATCGCCCGCGCCCGTCGTATCTTTGCAGCCGTTCGGAACGGCAAAACCGCTTGTTTCGATAAATTCGCCGCCGCACAAAACGAGCGAGCCTTTTTCGCCCAAAGTCATTCCCGCAATCGGGCAGCCGAAACGTTGGTTTATTTCGCGCAGAGATTCTTTTCGGTCGCGGACGCCGACGAGCTTTTCCGGGAATTCGGCGGACGAAATAAAAATATCGACGTGCGGCAGAAGCCGTTCGACGCCCGCGAAAATGTTGTCGATGTCAATCGAAACAACGGTGTCGGCGGCTTTTGCCGCTTTTGCCATTTGCATACAAGCCTCGGCGTCGTGCGGCGTAAAATGCAGAACTTTGCCGAGCGCGGCGGCACGGGCGGGCGCGTCCCGTTTCGTGTAAGCCAGAAGATTGTCTCTTTCCCAGATGACGGTTCGCTCGCCGTTTCGCCGGTCGATAATGATAAATCCGATTTGCGTCTTAGCGTCTTCGATTCGCTCGGCAAATCGTGTATCGACATTTTCGTCGCGCAGAGTTTGCAGTCCGAAATCGCCTTCCAAATCGCTGCCGAAACGCCCGACATACATTGTTTTAAGCCCAAGTCGCTGCAAGCCGACCATTGTTGTCGCCGCCTCGCCGCCCGCCGCCCGAACATATTCGCTAAGGCGAATCTTTGAATTAAAATTCGGATATTCCGGCACGACGATTAAATAATCGACCGCGTTGGTGCCGAATCCGACAACATCGAATTCTTTATTTGCGACGAGTTTAAAGGGAAACTGCATATCGGGTTTGTAATCGGTAAATTGATAATATAACTTTTACCTTTAAATGGTAACAAACAAACAGAAACCTTTTTTGTCAAAGAAGTTCCTGCAAAAGTCTTTGCAAACAAGTTAAATTGACAAATATATACGAAGTTTCACCTTGAATTTGAGGTGTATTGCATTAAAATTTTATAATTATTATTTGGAGACAAGAAAAATGCCAACAACAGTTTGCCCCGAATGCAGCGAAGACGTTTATGTGGACGCCGACTCGGAACAAGGCGATATTATTTCCTGCGACGAATGCGCCACGCAATTGGAAGTCGTCGGGCTTGACCCGATTGAACTCGATATTTACGAGGACGGCGACAAGGACGATATTGTCGCCGACGAAGAGGAATTTGAGTATTAGCCGCGCGCCAATAAAAAGCGGCGAATGATTTTACGATTGCCGCTTTTTATTCGTCTTTTGTTTCGTAACCGGAACGATTTTGTTTGATTTGAAGACCTTTCGGCGCTTCGATATAAATTCGACGAAATTTTCCGGTTCGATTGTTTTCCGTCTGCGGATAAAAAGCCAGCACATAGGAAGCGGTTATTTCTTCGGCTAAAGCCTTAAAGAGCGGTTCAAAATTTTTTTCGTGGGCGTAGAAGGCGCGCCCGCCGGTTTTTTCGATTAAACCGCTGGCGTCGAGCGGCGTCGGCAGCGGTTTTCTATCCGCTTGAAGGCGCGAGTAAGACGGCAGAATTACCGAATAAACGGTTGTCTCCGCGTCGTTTGCGCGTTCTATAACGGTTTTCGGCGCAACCGTGTCGCCGACCGGAAAACCGTCCGTGATTAAAACGACGGCGCGCTTCGGCAATTTATTTTTAGCGCCCGTCGGCGATTTTTTTTGAATGAGCCGCACGGCTTCGTCAACCGCGTCGTAAGCGTGCGTGGACAAACCTTCCTGGTCGCGCAGAAGTTTTTCAAAAGTTTTCTCCAGCTTGTCCGGTCGATTCGTAAAAGACTGCAAAGTTTTTACTTCCATTCCAAAAGTCATCACCGCGAAATAAGAATTATAATCGGCGAGCCGTCCGGTAAAATTCCGCAGAGCGTCGCGCAGTCTCGAAAGCTCGGCGGTTGTCATACTTCCCGAAACGTCGAGCGCGAAAACTATGGAAAGCGGGCGACTTTCGTCATTTCTTTTAACTGGCTCGAAAAAATCAATCGGGCGTTCCACGCCGTCTTCAAAAACCTTGAAATCATTTGCTTCAAGCCCGCGCACCGGCTTGCCGTTTTTGTCCGTTACGGTTACTTCAAACCCGACGAGTTCGGTTTCGACACGAATAACATCGTCTCCGTCCTGAGCGAAAATCGAAACGGAAAAAAGCAGAATTACGCCGGCGAGACGGAGAAAGGAAAAGAGATTGTTCGATTGTATAGCTTTGATTTCCGTCATTTGTCGATTTTCCGGTTTTATTAAATTCTTCAATCCGGCGGAAAATTTGAAAATTTGCTTTTTATAAAAACATTGATTTTTCAAATGTCTTTGGTTTAGAATTAAACTCTGAATCGTTTTCCTAAGCATCTTCGCTTAGAGAAATTAAAACTTGTTTACCATAGCATTTTCGATTTTTCCGCAATAATCGGCTGGAATAAATTTCCCGAATTTTCTTCAATCCTATTTTCAGATAATCGCCGACTTCAAAAATTTTGCGTATATTTGAAACATTTTAGGGGCATTTTTGTTGCCTCAAACTTTCAGGTCGGCGACATCTGCTTTTTCATAATGACCGCGTTCATTAAATTTGAACGGTCAAACTGAATGAAATTATACCACGATTTTCAACAGCTAAGTTTTTCCTTAACATTCGTCTGCCTCGCTCGTCTTACCGATAACTGGCACGAAATTTGAAATAGAGAATAACGATTTGGTATTAAATCGCCAATTGAAAACCCCCGATTTGCGACTCGAATTTAACGGTAATACGATTAAAACTCAAGGTTTAAAAAATATGTTTTTGGAAAATATCAAAGTGAAAAAACTCATCTTCCCGGATTATAATTTGCAAGCCGCGGCTTTTTGGTGTTCGGCGCTGCTTTTAAGTCTCGCCGTATTTGCCGCAGCCGCCCACGAAAGCCTCCGATT